>CALYSH010000187.1 GCA_945485625.1 uncultured Lachnospiraceae bacterium
TGGAAGGAAAATAAATGAATTTCCTCTTGTCTAAAATCGTTTCTTATAGTATTATAATTGAAATGTATGATTGTATACGATTATCCAAATTGTTTTGGAGTCGAGATTAGCAGTGTCAGTATTTGGAGGAATTGATATGAAGAGCTATCAGGAGCTTGGAAAAGAAGAATTGTTGGCATTGAAGGAGAAGCTGAATGCCGAATATGAGGAAGCAAAGAAGAAGGGCCTTTCTCTTGATATGTCCAGGGGTAAGCCGGCAGTTTCCCAGTTGGCTATGGGAATGGATATCATGAATGCTTTGACCATTGAAAGCGACATGAAATCTGAAAATGGTCTGGACGTAAGAAACTATGGTGTTTTAGAGGGTATTCCTGAGGCCAGAAAGCTCATGGCTGAAATCATGGGAGTGAAGCCGGAGAACGTAATTGTATGTGGTAACTCCAGCTTGAATATTATGTATGATACCGTCGCCCGCTCCATGACCCATGGTGTAATGGGAAGCACTCCATGGTGTAAGTTGGATAAGGTTTCTTTCCTTTGCCCTGCACCCGGTTATGACAGACATTTTGCGATTACCCAGCATTTTGGGATTGAGATGATTCCGGTACCCATGACCACTGAAGGACCTGACATGGATATGGTAGAGCGTTTGGTAGCGCAGGATCCTTCTGTTAAAGGTATCTGGTGTGTTCCCAAATACTCCAATCCACAGGGATATACCTACTCTGATGAAACCGTAAAGCGTTTTGCTGCTCTTAAGCCCGCAGCAGAAGACTTCCGTATTTTCTGGGATAACGCCTATGCCGTACATGATCTGTATGAGGACAGAAGCGATGTCCTGCTGGAGATTTTCGACCAGTGTGAGAAGGCAGGAAACCCGGATATGGTTTATGAATTCTGCTCTACCTCCAAGGTAAGCTTTGCAGGTGCCGGTATTGCTGCCATTGCTTCCTCCAAGGGTAACCTGGAATGGATGAAAAAGTCCATGACAGTGCAGACGATAGGTTATGATAAGGTTAA
The DNA here is from genome assembly GCA_945485625.1 of uncultured Lachnospiraceae bacterium. Classification (GTDB taxonomy): domain Bacteria; phylum Bacillota; class Clostridia; order Lachnospirales; family Lachnospiraceae; genus Acetatifactor. Next base: position 1,021 of record CALYSH010000187.1, read on the forward strand.
CCAGCTTCGACATGTTCGTTACTATAAAGACCTGAATGGAATTAAGGCTCATATGAGAAAGCATGCTGCCATGCTTCGTCCGAAGTTTGATGCAGTACTGGAAACCCTGGATAAGGAGCTGAGTGGTCTTGGCATTGGTGAATGGACCAGACCAAACGGCGGCTATTTCATTTCCTTCCAGGCGCTGGATGGATGCGCAAAGGCAATCGTGGCAAAGTGTAAGGAGGCAGGAATGACCCTTACCGGTGCCGGCGCAACCTACCCTTACGGAAAGGACCCTAAGGATAGCAACATTCGTATTGCACCTTCCTTCCCCACTCCAGAGGAAATGGCGCAGGCAACCGAGCTTTTTGTGCTGTGTGTGAAGCTTGTCAGTGTGGAGAAGCTTTTAAATCAGTAAGGGAAGGACAAAAGTATGGATGAGATGAGTCAGGTAAAGAGAGTGGACCGCACTCTGGTGGCGAATGGCGCTATAATTGATTATTATCAGGATACCATGGCACTTCCCAACGGAAATCTTGCAAAATGGGACCTGATTGACCATAAGGGTGCCGCTGCAGTGGTTGCGGTAAGAAATGATGGGAAGCTTTTGATGGTACATCAGTATCGAAATGCTCCGGAACGCATTACAGTTGAGCTACCTGCCGGCGGAAGGAATGGGAGAGAAGAACCGACGGAAATCACAGCCGGAAGGGAATTGGAGGAAGAAACAGGTTATACCTGCGGAAAGCTGGAATTCCTACAATCCATATATACCACGGTTGCATTCTGCAATGAGAAGATTGATATCTATCTTGCAAGGGATTTGAAACCCGGCAGTCAGCATTTGGATGAGGATGAGTTCCTGAATGTAAAGGCATATGAATTGTCCGAATTAAAGCAGATGATATATGATAATAAGATTCAGGATGCAAAAACCATTTGCGGTGTTCTGACCTATGCTTCCAGATTCGGGCTGTAAAGAGGAATGAAAAGAGGGGTACCTTCATAGATTGAAGAGACCACAGATGTCTTTGTGGAGTCTGATGCTGGAAGGTATGAAGATGAGAGGAAGACGTATCTCTTTTTTGCCCTTATTTGTTGTGGGCTTGTTTATCGGAATTGTAATTGTTTATTTTGGAAAAAGCACAATTGTTAATAATGGCGGTTTATTGGATGACGAAACTTATGTTTGGATACGGGACTGCCGGATAGACAAGGGTGCTTTTTTTGCGTACCTGTTGTTCCGAAGATTTCGGCTGGTATTCATTCTGATTCTCTTATCTACCACATATCTGGGAATGATTGTTTGTGTTATCTTTCCGTTTGTGTTCGGAGTATCCTATGGTTTGCTTCTGGGTACGGCGGTATTCCGCTATGGTTTTCAAGGGGTCCTTCTGTGTCTGACGGGTTGTTTTCCACAACTTTTATTATATCTGCCTGCCCTTGCATTTCTTCTCCGCCACTGTGGGAATTTATGCAGAAAAATATATTATCAAAAAGAAATCCGTGTGGAAAAGGGATTTCTTTTCCACACGGAAATGACTGCTTTTCTGATTCGTATCCTTCTGGTTTGTCTTATGATTTTAATCGGATGCGTGCTGGAAGGATATGTATCGGTCAGTTTACTGCAAAACTTATTAATTCTTTATTCGTAATCGGCAAGGTCTAAGATTAATCTTTCGGTGTCGGCCCAACCAAGACAGGGATCGGTGATGGACTTGCCATAGATACCGCCGCCAACCTTCTGGCAGCCTTCCTCAATGTAGCTTTCGATCATGAGACCCTTTACCAGACTGTGGATGTCGGAGTTTAATTTACGGTTGTGCATTACTTCCTTGGCAATACGAACCTGCTGTTCAAACTGCTTGTTGGAGTTGGAGTGGTTGGTATCCACAATGCAGGCAGGGTTCTTTAAATTCATCTTGCCGTACATTTCCAAAAGTCGATTCAAATCCTCGTAGTGATAGTTGGGAGTATTCTGCCCGTGCTTGTTTGTAGCACCGCGCAGAATGGTGTGTGCCAGCTCATTGCCGGAGGTGTTTACTTCCCAGCCTCTGTAAATGAAGGAATGAGGATGCTGCGCAGCGAAAACAGAATTCAACATAACGGAGAAATCACCACTGGTAGGATTCTTCATGCCGGCAGGAATATCGAAGCCGCTGACAGTCAGTCTGTGCTGCTGATCCTCTACGGAACGGGCACCAATTGCCACATAAGAAAGAATATCGGAAAGATATCTGTAATTTTCGGGGTAAAGCATTTCGTCGGCACAAGTCAGACCGGATTCTTCAACGGCACGAATGTGCATCTTGCGGATTGCTACCAAACCGGCAAGGAAATCCGGCTTTTTTTCAGGGTCGGGCTGATGTACCATGCCTTTGTAGCCTTCACCGGTGGTACGAGGCTTGTTGGTGTATATTCTCGGAATCAGAACTAAGCGGTCACTTACCTTTTCGTTCAGCTTAGCGAGACGGTTTACATAATCACAAACGGAGTCCTCATTATCTGCGGAGCAGGGACCTACGATAACCAAAAACTTATTGCTTTTTCCGCAGATTACATCGCGGATTTCGGCATCTCTTTTTTCCTTTAATGATATCAATTCAGCGGGAACAGGAAATTCCTCCTTGATCTCCGCAGGTGTGGGAAGTTTACGAATGAATTCAAAGCTCATCTATTTTCACCCTATTCATTTACGTGAATGAACAAAATCCTTTCTTTTGTTTGCCTGATTTACAAGCTTGTTGATTATTATAGTATAAAATTTGGACAGTTGCAAGGGAATTTAACGATTTAAAGTGAAAAAGTTATTCAAAGGGACAGGCAGTATATT
>CALYSH010000188.1 GCA_945485625.1 uncultured Lachnospiraceae bacterium
ATTCTCGTAGAGACGAACCTCTGCCGGAATACATTCGGCAGCACTCACCCAGTGGATGGTGCCTTTCACCTTTCTTCCATCCGGGCTGTTCCCACCACGGCTTGCCGGATCATAGGTACAATGAATCTCCACAACTCGTCCGTCTGCGTCCTTTACACAACCGGTGCATTTTACAAAGTATGCATTCATCAGGCGAACTTCGTTACCGGGGAACATACGGAAATACTTCTTGGGCGGTTCTTCCATAAAATCCTCCCGCTCAATGTACAGTTCCTTTGTGAAAGGTACCTGACGTGTGCCCATCGCCTCATTTTCCGGATTATTGACAGCTTCCATATATTCCACCTGTCCTTCCGGATAATTGTCGATAATCAATTTCACAGGATCCAGAACAGCCATGTATCTGGGTGCTTTCGGCTTTAAATCCTCCCGGATGCAATACTCAAGCATGGCATAATCCGCAGATGCCTGACTTTTGGAGATGCCGCACAGATCCACAAACATCTTGATGGATTCCGGCGTAAAGCCTCTTCTGCGAAGTGCAGCAATAGAAACCAGTCTCGGATCATCCCAGCCGTCTACAATGCCCTCTTCCACCAGCTTCTTAATATATCTTTTACCTGTAACAACATTGGTAAGATACATCTTTGCAAACTCAATCTGACGAGGAGGATTCGGATATTCCAGCTCGCGAACCACCCAATCATACAAAGGTCTGTGATCCTCAAACTCCAGCGTACAAATGGAGTGAGTAATTCCCTCAATGGCATCCTCAATGGGATGGGCGAAATCGTACATAGGATAAATACACCAGGTATCCCCGGTATTATGGTGGGAAACATGAGCCACACGATAAATAACCGGGTCTCTCATGTTGATATTGGGTGAAGCCATATCTATTTTTGCACGAAGAACCTTTTCTCCGTCCGCATATTTACCGGCCTTCATCTCCTCAAACAATCTCATATTTTCTTCGATGGAACGATTTCGGGAAGGATCCTCCTTGCCGGGCTGTTCAAAGGTGCCTCTGTACTCTTTGATTTCCTCCGCACTCAAATCGGATACATAAGCCTTTCCCTTCTGAATCAGCTTCACTGCACCCTCATACATCTGTCCAAAATAGTTGGATGCAAAGAACAGTCTGTCCTCCCAATCCGCGCCAAGCCACTTAATATCCGCAAGGATGGACTCCACAAATTCCGTCTTTTCCTTTGTGGGGTTTGTATCATCAAATCGCATGTTGAACTTACCGCCATATTTTTTCGCCAGACCGTAGTTCAGCAGAATACTTTTGGCATGCCCGATATGCAGATAGCCATTGGGCTCCGGCGGGAAACGGGTGTGAACGGTGTCATACACGCCCTCTGCCAAATCCTTATCAATCGCTGCCTCAATAAAATTTCTGGATTCTGTTTCGCTCATTTCCTTGTCCTTCTTTCTATGGTAAACACGTTTATCTTAGCACAACTTCCGATGCGTAGGCAAGTAATTCTTCCTTGCCCTGAATCGGAATCGTGTACAACACATTTCCTCTGCCCGCAACAACCACCTGATTCTCATCCGCACGAAGCTCGACCATTTTATCAACCCTGCCGATCAATTCCATATCGGGATTCAGGATATATCCATCGCCATAGCCTCCAATATAATGATTTCCGGCAGAATCCTTTCCGAAATATGTAATCAGGGAATCTCTTCCCACATTCACGGTATTCCGAACCTTCCCCTCCTGCATATCATATACGGATACATCCCCGTTCCGATAGCATACAAAAGCAAGCGTTTCATCGGCATTCCAGAAAACTTCCTTCACCAGTGCAGCATGATCCAGCTTCCTCTCCTCCGCAAAGGCCGCCGCCTCACTGTATTCCAGTCGTTTATTCTCGATGTCCGAAAGCTCTCCGTCGTACTCGCGGATTCCTTTCCCGGTAATCCGCTGATAACAGGTAATAACGTTGCTGTTATACGCCAAATCCACGATACAATCCTTCCCTATAGCGGCCTCGCGCAGATTTGAAAAACAACTTGTAAAAATGGTTGGCATCTGATAGCAGGTTTTCTGATTCATATTTATGGAATAGAAATTGCCGTCTCTTCCGATAATCGCAAATAAATCGGAGGTTGTATATGCAAAGCCCTCTGCCGGCTCGGTTCCAAGGACAAAGCGTTGAAGCTCCTCTCCCCTGTTTCGGTTCAGAACAATTGCCTCACCGGAAGTACAAACCATCATAAGCTCCGATGATTCATAGCCGGAAAACCGCATCAAATAACCGGTTGACCCGTTATTCTCATAGGACCATTTTTCCCTAAAATTATCCTTATCATAACAAATCAGCCGAAAACCATATTCATTCTGCAACATCCGGAAATGATTCACCAGGACAAATATACCCTCTTTGCCGATTCGCACAGCCTTAATGGAATCTTCTCCGAAGTTTAGAATACATTTTTCCTCCCCTTCCGGAGATACCAAATGCAAAACTGCTTCGCCCTCCACGGAAGATGAATATGCCATCAGAGAATCCTCATTGCTTACAGCAACCACCTTTTTATACAATTCCTTCTCCTGCTTTGGAATATAAGCTGTTTGTTGAAAGTTCTTTCCGTCAAAAGCTTTCACACCATCCCAAAAGGAAGTGATCCACAGCCGCGATGCCTGTTGGTCATAATACAGGAAAGCGGTTTGCTGCATACCGTCAGGCTCTGTTGTGGTGTCATTCACCATATCATATACACACACATTGCCTTCATTGGTGATATATGCAATTCTCTCACCATCCAGGAAGCAAAAATTTCCCTGGTCTGCCTCTTCTCCTCTGGCATCATAAAATTCTTTTATCAGGCTCCCGTTCTCCAGATCAAACAAATACAAAATCTGGGAATCGTCACTGCACAACAGCTTTGTACGGTCCTCCGAAATCAGGAATCCATAGAGAACCCCTCTGGTCTTCATCTGAAAAACCGGCTGGTACATATCTCCCACCGAATACGCATACAAAGCCTCGGATAATGCATACTGTCCCTGGGGCGTGTATGGCATTTCAATTCCCTGATACGAAGTCAGGGAGGCTATTGCAGATTCCAGGGCTCCCATGCGGTCACCCTGTGCCATTTGCTCCCCAGACTCTCTTGCCAGGGCCAGTGCCTGATTCAGGGACAATTCATCATTTTTTATCTTTATTTCTGCCGTTTGGGCCAGAATCTCTTCATTTTGCCTGGAAATCTCACTGTTCTGTTGCTCAATCTTCTGCTTTTGGCTGTGAATCCGAAGCGCCATTGTAGTACTTACGGTTCCAAAGCTTAAGCACACTGCAGCAACACCAAATGCAATCGCCAGCAGGCGTTTCATTTTTCTTTCACGATGTCGTTGTTTCAAATCATCAAAGGACAAACCAAACATCGGAGCCAGAAGACGAAGCAATTCCGTTTTCATGGCTTTTTTTATTTCCCTTTTATCTGCACCACTTACATCTGCCGCCAAAGGTTCTACCGCTTTTCGAACAACCTCCCTTTTTCCGTCCGGAGTCGTCACTTCCTCTTCACGATACAGAAGCTGTTCCGGGAAGGAATCCGAGGGTTCACCCTCCACCAACACGGCAAACACCTTTTCCTTGCCATTCATCTCAATAAATGTATCAATTTCCTTCTGACACCACAGAGATTCCTTCAATCTCGGAGAACAGATAACAATCAGATACTCCGAATCGGAGAGCGCCTGCTTAATGGGATCTTCCAGATTGTTGGCAAGAGGCAATTCGTCCCGGTCCCGAAAAACCCGTTCAATCCGGGTTCGTTCCCGGCACTT
>CALYSH010000189.1 GCA_945485625.1 uncultured Lachnospiraceae bacterium
TTCTTCCCTGCTGTACTCTTCCTTCTGATTGCTGATCAGATTCACACCGACAATGATGGCTGCCAACAGCAAAACAAAGAGAATGTACATGGTAAATCCACTGTTTTTGTTATTCTGGGGATTCATTCCTTTCCTCCTGAAGCTTAATCAAATTTTACCACACCGATATAGGGCAGATTGCGATACTTCTGGTCGTAATCCAATCCGTATCCTACCACAAACTCATCCGGAATCCGAAATCCGGTGTAATCTACATCCACATCAACCACTCTGCGGTCCGGCTTATCCAGCAGAGTACAGAGATGAAGGCTCTTAGGTCCTCTGTCCTGTAACATAGCCATCAGGTAGCTTAAGGTTCTTCCACTGTCGATGATATCCTCCACTACCAATACCTCCTTGTCACGGATGGAATCGTCAAGATCCTTCACAATCTTAACCACACCACTGGATTTGGTATCTCCGCCATAGCTGGATACAGACATAAAATCAAGGGAAACGGGAACCGTAATTCTCTTTGCAAGCTCACACATAAAAAAGCTTCCGCCGCGCAGTACACAAATCAAATGTATCTGTCTGCCTGCATAATCCCTGCTGATCTGTTCACCCAGCTCGCGAATTCTCCTGTTTACTTCCTCTTCTGAAATCATTACTTCAATATGATGGTCTGCCACTTTTCTTCCGTCCTTTCCTTCCATTCTACCTGTAGAATGTGCAACGTATTCTCATCCACCTTAAATGCTTCACTGATTCGATAACCCACCAGCCAGATTACATGATGCCCCACCGCCAGAACGGGTATCCTGTCCCTTTGTTCCTTTGGTATTTTCTCCGTTATCATATAATCCTTCAAGGATTTGTGTATGATTTCCCCCCGGTTGCTTCGGATTGTCAGATAATCTCCGGTCTGACGATACCGTAACGTGGGTTGTCCATTTATTTTATCATAATCGAACCATTTCGTATACTCATTTTGAGGGATTTCCTCTCCGATTCGTCTTTCCAACAGACGGTACTCCAACCGGTTCTCAAGGTACTTCGGGCTCTCCCCTTCCCTTTCCGGTTTCACCTGTTTCAAAATCAGCCGTTCATACTCCCGAACGGCCTGTATTCCAAAGGGGAGGCAAATCTCCTTACTTCCCCGCGCAGTAAGCAGTCCCAGCACCTGCTCCACATGAACCGCTCCGATATCCCTGCCCCGGGGACTGAATTCCAAAATGGCCTCCATAATCAATCGCTTTCTTATTACAATATGCTGCTTTAGCAATTCCTCCACACAAAAAACCATCCGGTGACCTTCCCTGTCTCTTTCCAGGCAGGTCTGTTCTGCTGCCCGCGTCTCCTGTTTCAGATAATCCTCTATCTGGCCCAGCTCATCCGCTGTGTTACAGATATGTCTCACACTGCCATTACAAATCCGTCCCTCCGCAACGGGCAGGATATGATGACGAATGCGGTTCCTGGTGTAAGCATCCTCTCCGTTGGTGGAATCCTCCCTCCAGGCGATTCCCCTTTCGGACAGATAGCTTTCAATCTCGGAGCGCTCCACACACAGCAGGGGACGAATGACTCCGTCCCGCACCGGCTGAATACCGGAAAGCCCCCGGATATTGCTTCCCCGGAAGAGATGAAACAGACAGGTTTCCGCACGGTCGTTGGCATTATGGGCCACTGCAATCAATCCCTTTTCCCCTGCCTGTCCGGCAAAGGCTTCATACCGTAAGCACCTTCCTGCCTCCTCCTGGCCTACCCCAAGAATCTTTGCCTGTGCTTTTACATCCACCTGCACCGGCACATAAGGTATTTCATGCTCCCGGCACAGCTCCTCCACATACCCGGCATCCTCAGCGGCATCCTCCCGGATTCCGTGATTCACATGGACCACCTTCAGGGAAAAAGGCACTCTTTTCTGATATTCCAGCAACACAAAGAAGAGGCAAACGGAATCTGCCCCTCCGGATACACCGGCTACCACATGGTCCCCGGCCTGAATCATATGGTGCTCCTCCAGAAAGGAAAACACTTTTTCTTCCAGGCTTCTCTGCATCTTCATATGATAGAAATGTTATCGCAAATCCCCAAAAAAATCAAGAGCAAGGGTTATTCTGAGGGTAGATGTACCTTGGGGAGATTCCACTGAAACCGGGCTGCAAGGATACGAATCACTACCACGGTCAAAAGACCTGCCACAGCGGCAGGATTCTCCTGTCCCGTTCCATGCAGACACAGATAGACCACCGCTCCCACGATGGAGGCCGTTGCATACACATGCTTCCGGAAGATATATGGCACCTGCCCGGAAAAGACATCCCTCATGACGCCGCCTCCCACACCGGTAATGACACCCATAAACATCAGAAGAGCTATATTTTCACTGCCGGACTGCTCCTGTACAAAACGTATACCCAGAATCGTGAAGGCTCCAAGACCCACTGCATCCGAAAGCAGAAGTGCCGCATTCAGGATTTTGTTATGCAGTTCCTTTTTCTGTCCGGACAAAACTTTTCCGATCACAAAAGCCACAAGGGCTGTGAAAAGGGCTGTCAGGGCATTGCGGGGATTTCGCAAGGCAGCCGGCGGAAGCGCACCCATAAGGACATCCCTGAGAATCCCGCCTCCTACTGCCGTCACCAGACCCAGCACCAGAACCCCCAGCAGATCCATTTCTCTCTTCATAGCCTCGATTGCTCCCGAAATGGAAAAGGCAATTGTTCCCAGTATCTCAAAAATTATCATCATCTGATTCATCTTATTTGTGTTCCTCTAACCAACGCAGTGCCGTATATGCATAAACAGCACTACCTCTCTCCAGGGCGTCCTCGTCGAATTTCACCCTTGGATGATGCTGCGGGAAGGAATAACCCTTTTCCGGCTGCCCTGCTGCCAGTGCCAGCATAATGGAGGGTACCTCCTGACTCACATATGCAAAATCCTCGGAGCCCGCCGACTTGGAGGACTGGCCCCCACCGCTCATGGCATTCAGCTCTTCCACGGAAAATGCCCGGTCAGGACCCAGCAGCTCCTTCACATATTTACAGGCACACCGGGACAGCTCCCCGTCATTCTTTAATGTGGGGCAGCCGCTTCCAAAGGTTACCGTGGCCTGTGCACGGAAGGAGCCCGCAATTCCCTCAGTAATCTCCGTCATTCTCTGCTTCAGATAGCTTCTGGTGTCTTCATCATAGGTTCGAATACTTCCTCCCATGGTCACCACATCCGGAATCACATTGGCAGCAGTTCCGGCATTCATGGTGCCGATTGTCAGGACAGCCTGGTCACTCATGGCCAGCTCCCTGGCATGAAGCTCCTGCAGACCGATTAAAATATGGGCAGCTGCCGTCAAGGGATCGATTCCGGTGTTTGGCATGGAGCCATGACAACCCTTCCCCTTCACCTGAATTTCAAAATAATCCGCAGCAGGTGCGCTGACCCCGGGAGCGGATACCACCACCGTCCCTGCAGGAAGGGGCATAGCAGCCATCACGTGAATCATCAGGGCCGCATCCACCTCCGGATTTTTCAGGAGTCCCGCCTCTATCATATCATGGGACCCTTCAAAAATTTCTTCCGCAGGCTGGAACATCAGCTTCACGGTTCCCTCAATCTCCTCCTCATGCTGCTTTAACAGACGCGCTGCGCCTAAGAGCATGGCCGTATGCATATCATGCCCGCAGGCATGCATGCAGCCGTTTTGAGAGGGAAAATCCACATCCGCCTCCTCCTTCACCGGCAGGGCATCCATATCCGCACGCAGCAGGAACACCCTTCCGGGTTTTTTGCCGCCGGCCAGGGCT
>CALYSH010000190.1 GCA_945485625.1 uncultured Lachnospiraceae bacterium
TGCCAACCCTTCTTATTTTACTCCTCGCTGTTTGGAACAACGGTCTGCAGATACAATTCCTTCAGCTGCTTCTCATCTACGGTGTCGGGTGCTTCTGTCATCAGACAGGACGCATCCTTCACCTTCGGGAATGCAATAACCTCACGAATGCTCTCTGCCTTCACCAGAAGCATTACGAAACGGTCCAGGCCGATAGCAAGTCCTGCGTGAGGGGGTACACCATACTTGAATGCATCCAGTAGGAACCCAAACTGCTCATGAGCCTTCTCGTCGGTAAATCCAAGGGCTCTGAACATTCTCTCCTGTACATCGCTCTGGAAAATACGGACACTACCGCCGCCAAGCTCCACACCGTTTAATACGATATCATAAGCCTTGGTACGTACATTCTCGGGATCGGACTCAAGCTTATCCAAATCCTCCTCCATGGGCATGGTGAAGGGATGATGCATTGCTACATAACGCTCTTCTTCCTCGCTCCACTCAAATTCCGGGAACTCGGTTACCCAAAGGAAGTTAAACTTATCTTGATCAATCAAACCAAGCTGCTTTGCCAGCTCACAACGAAGGGCACCAAGAACAGCCCATACGGTCTTTAACTTATCTGCTGCAAAGAGAAGGAGATCTCCTGCCTCAGCATCCATGGCTGCTGCCAATGCCTTCAGCTCATCCTCGGTCATAAACTTCGCGAAGGAGGACTTATAGGTTCCATCCGGCATTACACAGAGATAAGCAAGACCCTTTGCTCCATAGCCCTTTGCGAATTCTACCAGGGCATCAATCTTCTTTCTGGGCATCTCTGCCTGACCCTTTACATTGATACCGCGGACGCTTCCGCCTGCTTCCAACGCACCGGTGAATACACCGAAGCCACAGTTCTTTACTACATCGGAAACATTTACCAGCTCCATGCCAAATCGGGTATCCGGCTTATCGGAACCGAAACGGTTCATAGCCTCATCCCAGGTCATCCGCATGATGGGAAGCTGTACCTCCAGACCGATGGCTTCCTTACAAACCCTTGCCACCATTCTCTCGGTTGCATCAATGACATCATCCACATCTGCAAAGGACATCTCAATATCCACCTGGGTAAACTCAGGCTGTCTGTCCGCACGAAGGTCCTCATCACGGAAGCACTTTGCCAGCTGGAAATACCGGTCATAGCCGGAGCACATTAACAGCTGCTTAAAAATCTGAGGAGACTGGGGCAATGCATAGAAGCATCCGGGATGCACACGGCTGGGCACCAGATAGTCTCTTGCACCCTCCGGGGTGGACTTATTCAGAATCGGGGTCTCAATCTCCAAAAAGCCCTCTTCGCTTAAGAAGCTGCGGATCGTGGTTGCAATCTTACTTCTGAGAATCAGATTGCGCTGCAGATCCGGTCTTCTCAAATCCAGGTAACGATATTTCAGACGAAGCTCCTCCTTGGTCTTGGAATCTGCCTCGATGGGGAAGGGAGGAGTCAATGCCTCGGACAAAATACGAAGCTGTGTTGCACGCACCTCGATTTCACCGGTAGCAAGATTGTCATTTGCCGCACCCTCACGCTTTGTGACCTTTCCTACAACTGCCACAACGTATTCGCTGCGAAGCTTTTCTGCCTTTTCAAAAATCTCCGTTCCGCATTCATTCTCTTCAAAAATCACCTGCAAAATACCTGCACGGTCACGAAGGTCCAGGAAAATGATACTTCCCTTATTTCTGGTCTTCTGCACCCAACCCATGACGGTTACGGTTTCGCCGATATTGGCTGCGCCAAGCTCTCCACAGCGGTGGGTTCTCTTTAAGCCTTTCATTGATTCTGCCATAGCTTTATCCTCGATTTCTATATTATTCTAATTCTTTAACGGATCCTTATAATACTCCACAAATTCCGTATAGCCCTCATTCTGGAGCTGTTCCTTCTGGAATTTCTTATTCTTGTTCATCCGGGCTACCAGCACCTGCTTGCCCTCCGCTCTGGCATCCTGTGCCTTGCGGATCACATCACAAAGTGCATCCCCGCTGACGCCCTTCTCAATCAGGTAAGCCACCTTTGCACCTGCCTTCGGTACCTGGAAGCCACTCTCCATGAGCAGGAGCACAATACGCTCAAAGCCGATGGAGAAACCGCATGCAGGTACATCCTGTCCGGTAAACTTGCCCACCATCTTATCATAACGTCCGCCGCCACCGCAGCTTCCGCCGAATTCCGGCATGGCAATTTCAAAGATGGTGCCGGTGTAATAGCTCATACCACGCACCAGCGTGGGATCAAATACCAGCTCAAAGGTATCTGCCTTGGTGGCCTTCACACTGTCAATGATTTCACGGAAGGAAGCAATCATATCCTCCTCCAGGAAATCTCCCAGTCTCTCAATCAGGCAGGCCACACCGTCATCTGCCTCCATAATATCGGTGAACAAATCCAGATACTTCTTACACTGGTCTGCATCCCCAAGTCCCTTCTCCTGAAGCTCCTCCAGACAACCGTCCACACCAATCTTGTCCATCTTATCCAGGGTGATGAATACGCTGTCATAATCCTCTTCCTTAAAACCGGCATATGCAGCCATTGCCTTCAGGATTCTTCTGTCATTGATGCGAATCTGGAAATTCTTGAAGCCCAGTCTGCTGATGGTGGTTGTGGTAGCCAGAATCAGCTCAATCTCTGCCAGGTTTGAGGGTTCCCCCAGAATATCGATATCGCACTGCATAAACTGACGGTATCTCCCTCTCTGGGGTCTGTCCGCTCTCCACACATTACCCATCTGCAATGCCTTAAAGGGAGAGGGCAGCTGTGCTCCGTTATTGGAATAAAAACGCACCAGGGGCACGGTCAGATCATAGCGAAGGCCTCCATCCACCACATCCTCTTCGGTAGCTGCCTCAGCCACATTCAGCTTTTCACCGCGCTTTAAAATCTTAAAAATCAGCTTTTCGTTATCGCCTCCCTGCTTATTGGTCAGGTTCGCAATATTCTCCACACAGGGAGTCTCAATGGAAGTAAAACCGAACTTCCCGTAGGTATCCTTAATCACACTGATGACATAATCCCGGATTTCCATCTCCTTAGGCAAAATATCCTTCATACCGGTTACCGGCTTCTTACTAAGTGCCATGGTTCTCCTCCTTTTTACGCTCCATTTTCTTCAGAAATCTATATCTTATATATGATATATGCTTTCTGCGCCACTGTCAAGAAGTGCGGCACTTTTATTGACAGACAAAAATAGATCGCAGGTAATCATCAGGGTCACGTTCAGGAAGAATCACATACGGATGATAAAACACAGTCAAAGAAAGACCAATCATTATAGTCAAAAAAAGGCGGGGTCATCTGACCCCACCCTAAAATAATTAATTAGATCTTCTGATTTCTTTTTCTTATTACAATGAATGCTCCAAGACCGATTACAATTACCACAATGCAGATTATGATAACCCACCATGGATTCCATGTTTTACTATCTGCTTCTGTGACATCCTGTGTATCCTTCTTATCATTTTCTATTGTATATATTTCTTCATCAGAATCAGTTTCTCCATTTACTACTTCGCCATCTGATACACCATCCATCGGCTCTGTGTCAATTACAATTGCATAATCAGAAGCATGGGTAAATGTAAGCTCTGCCGTGCCATCCGCTGCAATCTCATCGTAACAGATAAATTCCATCTCTCCGGTATTTTCGTTATAGTAGAACAGATTTGCAAAAAGACCTGCATTCTCTGCTTCCATGTTGATGGAAAGCACTGC
>CALYSH010000191.1 GCA_945485625.1 uncultured Lachnospiraceae bacterium
ATCGGGATTGGAGGCGCGCGATTTTGAAGAAAATAGACATATATACCGACGGCGCGTGCAGCGGAAATCCGGGTGCGGGCGGCTACGCCTGCATACTTGTGTACGGAAAAAAGGAAAAGGAAATTTCGGGTGGAGCGGCTGACACAACAAACAACCGAATGGAGCTTTCCGCCGTGATAGCAGGACTTGCCGCGTTGAAGGAACCGTGCGAGGTCACAATAACGTCCGATTCCAAATACGTCATAGACGCGATCGAAAAAGGCTGGGTATACGGCTGGAGAGATCGCGGCTGGATAAAAAGCGACAAAAAGCCTGCACTCAACGTAGACCTTTGGGAACAGCTTCTGGCGCTGCTTGAAAAGCATACCGTCAGATTCGTGTGGATAAAAGGTCACGCAGGGCACGAATACAATGAACGATGCGACAGGCTGGCTGTGGCCGAAAGTGAAAAATATAAAAAATAAACAAAAAGGACAGGGTGAATACAGTGGAAAAAAGATTCGTTTATGCCGATAACGCGGCTACGACGGCTCCCTCCGAGGAGGTAATAAAGGCAATGATGCCGTGTCTTGAAGCCGATTGGGGAAACCCTTCGAGCCTGCATGACAAGGGTCAGCGCGCAAAGGAAATACTCGAGGACGCAAGGGCGAGAATCGCCGCTTGTCTCGGCGCGCTTCCTTCGGAAATATATTTTACTTCCTGCGGTACCGAGTCCGATAACTGGGCAATACGCGGAGCGGCTTACGCAAACATCAAAAAAGGCAAGCACATAATAACGTCAAAGGTTGAACATCACGCGGTGCTTTATACTTGTGAAAAGCTTGAAAAAGAAGGACACACGAATGGGGGTGCTGGCCTCCTGCTTCACTTCCTGCCTGCTGTACCCTTCTGTCTGTACATTGGAAATGTTATTGGAGGTAGTATTCAAAGCAGCATTGCTGGCCAGCAAACCAGTATATGCCACATTTAATCCAAAAAATTGTGAAGCCATATCATCTGCCTCCTTTCAAGAGGATTACGCCAACGAAACAATAATATGCTCCAGCATTTCACTTACGGCATTAATATATCGGCTGGAAGCATTGTAGGCGTTCTGGAGCTTAATCATATTGGACAACTCCTCGTCCGAGGATACACCCACCACCTGATCTCTGGCGCTCTGGGTATACTCTACGGTATCACACTGATTGTTGTAAATACTTCTGTATACATAGCCTGAATTGGCAACCTGGCTGACCAGGTCCGAATAATAATCCAGGAAATTGGTTCTCTTCTGTACGTTTGGATTTAAAGTATAGGCTTCCTCCTGGAAAGCCTGCTTCAAGGCTTCTGCCGTCTTCTTATCATAGCTTCCGTCCGGAAGGCGGAAACCTAACATACCCGGTTTCTGCATCAGTTCTCTGTCAATCTCCATGTTGCTGACCGTGTACAGACTGTCCTTCTGTGAAGCATCCTCCGGTACAAAGAGCCAGAACTCTCCGGTATTGCCGTCCTCATCGGTTCCCTTCACCAGCCTGTAGCTTTCGGTGGTTGCCTTGGAGAACATCTGAATGGGGCTGCCGTCTTCCTTGCGCATATATCCGCCCACATCCTGCTTCACATATGTGGCATTGTTCAGGACAGTACCGTTATCCAGAGTAAATTTCCCCGTCCTGCTGCCTGCCGCCTCTGCCAGTATCGAGTTCATCTTGGTGGCCACCGCATGAATCATCTGGTCAAACTCTGCCTGAATATTCATAATTACCGACTGCGCCACATCGTCATAATTGTTTTCAATATCTGTATAATCCGCTCTGTGATCTCCCCGGGCCAGCAGCATGGCCTTCACGCCGCCCACATCGGTTCCCAAATCAGAGGAAATCTCACGATTCAAATCAAATACAATGGCACCGTCCAGATTGTACTTTCTGCTTCCGTTATCCATTACTACGTAGCTGGCATTCTGGGGCCAGAAGGGAGTATAAAATCCATTGGTTTCGTCAATGTCCAAACCAATTTCATAGCAGGTTCCGCCCTTCACGAAATCTGTTCCCTCAATCTTTACGGAAACATTGCCTGTAATGTCCTCCTCCCAGCTTAGGTTTACCAGCTCGGAAAGTTCATCCAACAGACGGTTTCTCTCGTCTCTATAATCATTGGCATGTTCAATGCCACCGCTTTCAATGCTTCGAATTTTATCGTTGATATCCAGAATTCTCTGACCATAGGAATTTATCTTATCAATCTGCTGTTTGATCTGTCGGTTGAGATTATCCTGATAACTGGACAATCCGTCATAAATCGCAGAAGAACGCTCCATGAATTCTGCCGCTCTCTGTACCAGAAGTCCCTGGGTAACAGAGCTGGAAGGATCCTTTGCAAGCTCCTGCACAGAAGTCCACAAATCCGCTATGTTCTTCTGGAAGGCTTCACCGGTCAGTTCTCCCAGTTGTCCTTCTACCTCCTCCATAACATCGGCAGACACCTGGTAGAACATACTGCGCCCGGATTCCTTGCGGAATGTTTTGTCCAGAAAAAAATCTCTCACTTGTTTTACACGGGAAAAAGTGGTTCCAAGACCCACCTGCTGGTAGGATATGGAAGAAGCTGTTTTGGAAAGGGTTACATAGCGCTTATCAGACTGCTGAACCTGCTGTCTGGTATAGCCCACTGTATCCACATTAGAAAGATTATGCGCTGTGGTGTTCAGCGCATTCTGACTGGTCTGTAAACCGGATGAACCTATATATAAACTACCCATAAGCGGCATAAATATCACCTCTACATTCCGAAGGAAGGGGCATTACTGTTTCGCATCAAAGCCCCCGGTGCTTATGCCCATGGTATCCCCGGCGCAATAAGCTCCTCTGTTATAATTAGCAGTCTCCGGTGCTGATTTCATAGCCTGTAGCAGGTTCATTTCGAACTCAACCATTTCCAGGCTGTTCTTCAGAAGCTCCGCATTCTGCTCGTTGACTCTTTTTAGTTCCCTGATGACTGCCTGTAAGGAATCATGGGCAGCTGCCAAAGCCTTCTGCTCCACAGGTCTTGCAGTCAGCATGGCAATCAGGTCCGAAAGCTTCAGCGTTGTAACATCCTTGTTCAACACATTGGCGATATCCCCGGTTACCTCCACTCTTTTCTTCTCAAGGGAAGTAACCTTCGTAACAATTCTCTGTTCATCATCCGTGATTTGTTGAAGAGCCTCCAGGTCACCTGCAATGATTACCGGAGTCTTTTTCTGAGATAATCCAAGTAGCACCTCATATTCACTGCTTTCTTTGTTCAGTACATCTATCAGGTTTTCCATTAAACTAGCCACTTAGATTACCTCATTTCCTCATACTTTTTTAAAAGTTTCTCCGCAAAACTCTCAGGGCTTACCTGGTAGGTACCGCTCTGGATTCTCGCTTTGATGGGTGCCGTAACATCCTCTCTGATGTCAGAGGCGCCGGCTACTGCTGCCTTTGCAGTCTGAATATCCTTTCCGAAGCTACTGATCTGTAACCGATCCGTACTCGCAACCTTCCCGGTCTTCTGACTGCGATTTACCTTCTGCGACTGATAAATCTGCTGTACCTGATTATAGGCTTCAATACGCATATCAGACTCCTCCTTCCCATGCTGTGTTTTCATGTTTCATAACATTTATCGGCAGGGAATCATAATTCTTTAGGGAATCTAGAAAAATAAATTCGTCCCTTTTTTGCACCACTGTTTCTGACGGTTCTTCGTTTTCTCAACGGACTCTGTGG
>CALYSH010000192.1 GCA_945485625.1 uncultured Lachnospiraceae bacterium
GGGAGGGCGGAATCATTCCGGGTATTACAGTTCGGGGAGTCTCAAAAATAGAGGACTTATTTTTATTCCTTCGGGCTGATGAAGAGGAGAGGGATGAAATCCTGCCAAAAACAGAGATTCATCCGGAGGAACTCTTTGCTCATTCGGATGAGTGGAGGGGAATGGACTTTAACGAGGTGAACGGGCAGGAGGTGGCGAAACGGGCGGCTGAAATTGCGGCGGCAGGCTTTCATAATCTTCTGATGGTGGGACCGCCCGGAGCGGGTAAATCCATGATAGCAAGGCGAATCCCGGGTATCATGCCACCCCTGACGCTGGAAGAAAGCCTGGAGGTAACTACGGTGGCCAGTGTGGCCGGGGTATTGGGAAAACATTCCATTATCACACAGAGACCCTTTCAAAGCCCACATCATTCCATTTCCCAGGTAGCACTGACCGGTGGGGGACATATTCCGAGACCGGGAATGATTTCCCTGTCTCACAGAGGGGTGCTTTTCCTGGACGAGCTGACCGAATTTCAACGTCAGGCACTGGAGAGCATGCGCCAACCCTTAGAGGAGCATCAGATTCAGATTGTCCGGACAGGAGGGGATTACACCTATCCTGCCGATTTTATGCTGGTCTGTGCCATGAATCCCTGTCCCTGTGGATACTATCCGGACCGAAATAAGTGCAGATGTAATGAAAGCCAGATGAAACGGTACATGGGGAAAATATCCGGCCCTATTCTGGATCGAATTGATTTGTGTGTGGAATTGCAGGCGGTGGATGTGTCCAGCCTGCAAAAGAAAGAGGCAGGAGAGAGCAGCAGGATCATCCGGGAGCGGGTGAAGCAGGCCAGAAACCTGCAGCGGGAACGTTTTCAGGGGACGAGCTATCGGTTTAATGCAGATATCCAGGCGGCAGATATGGAGCGGTTCTGCAGTCTGGGAACGGAAGAACAGAGATTAATGGAACAATTATATCAGTCCATGGGCTTAAGCGCCCGAACCTATCATCGGATCCTCAAGGTATCCAGAACCATTGCGGATCTGTCAGGATGCAGTCGCATCGATACATCACATATCTTAGAGGCGGCCTGTTACAGACCGGCCCAGGACTTTTGGAAATAAGGGGGATTTATGGAAGAATATTATAATCAATGGTTATGCAGCCTCTGGGGGATGACCAATCAGGCGCTGCTTCGGGGACTGGCATATTTTGAAACACCCGGGGCCATATACGAGGCGGGGAGAGCGGAGCTGTCAAAGGTATTTACAGAGTACCAGACAGGTGTCATCGAAGCATCCAGAAAAAGATTGGATTCCTTGGAAAAGCTTCAGATGGAATATGATCGATTGGAGGAGAGGCACATCCACTTTGTCAGTCAGGGACATCCCTTTTATCCGGGGCGTCTGCTGGATATTCCGGATGCACCGTTGGGACTGTATTTTAAGGGGGAGCTACCCGGGGAGGAGACCCTTTCGGTGGCTGTTATCGGAGCCAGGGAATGCTCCGCCTACGGACAATATGTGGCCCGGGGACTGGGTGCCTTTCTGGGAGAAAAGGGTGTTTCCGTAATCAGCGGCATGGCCAGGGGGATTGACGGAATCAGCCAGGAGAGTGCCCTGAATGCAGGCGGAAGGTCCTACGGGGTCCTGGGAAGCGGAGTGGATATCTGCTATCCCCAGAGCAATCTGGATTTGTATCGGCGGCTGGAGCATCAGGGAGGATTGATTTCCTCCTATCCGCCGGGGACGAAGCCTATTGCAAGAAACTTCCCTGCCCGGAATCGTATTGTCAGCGGTCTTTCGGATGTGGTGGTTGTGGTGGAGGCCAGAGCCAAAAGCGGGACGTTGATTACGGTGGATATGGCATTGGAGCAGGGAAAGGAAGTATTTACCGTACCGGGGAGAATCACGGATGGCCTCAGTGGAGGCTGCAATCGATTGATCAAGCAGGGAGCAGGACTTCTTTTGTCCTTTGAGGACTTTTATGAGGAGATATGTGCCCTGCAGGGGAGACTGCCAAACGATTCCAGACGGGCGGTATATGCCAAGCTTCGGCAGGAATTGAAGAAGCCGACGAAACAGGCCCGGGAGAAGCTTCCGGATATTCCCGGGGAGCTTCATGAGATTTATGGGAAATTGGATTTCATGCCCAAGGACCTGGAGACCCTGCAGAGGGAGATGGGGAGCAACTACAGTCTGACCGAAGTTCAGGTGCAGCTGATGCGTCTTTGCATGTACGGCGCAGCCACCCAGGTTTCCCCCGGAAATTTCTGTAGGCAGGGGAAATAAATCGGATACTTCCTCTACAGGAATTGTGATTTCAGAGAATTTGCATTTTCTCAACGGACCCTAAGGAAGCGTCGGTCCTTAACGAGAATGCGTAAGCGTTCGAGTTTAGTACCGCTACGCGACCGCTGGAGCGAGAGCGCGTCCGAAGAGAAATATGAAAATTCTCTGGAACAAACACAATTCCCAAAAGGGGGAAGATAAGAGTGGATAAATCCCTCCGGATGTGATACGATAAAAGAAGTTTATCGGTTCTCATCAGGAGGGATTTTTATGTGTTACAGAGAGCATACAAAGGTGGTTTCCGTTGGAGGCGTGCTGCTTGGCGGCGGCAATCCCATCCGGATTCAATCTATGACAAATACAAAAACAGAGGATGTGGAGGCAACGGTTGCCCAGATTCTCCGGCTGGAGAAGGCGGGATGTGAGATCATCCGATGTACTGTTCCTACCATGGAAGCGGCAAAGGCAATCGGAGAAATCAAGAAGCGGATTCATATTCCGTTGGTGGCGGATATTCATTTTGATTATCGTATGGCCATTGCTGCCATGGAGAACGGAGCGGATAAAATTCGGATTAATCCCGGTAATATTGGAAGTACAGACCGGATAAAAGCGGTAGTGGATGTGGCGAAGGAGCGGAATATTCCCATCCGTGTGGGGGTAAACAGTGGTTCCCTGGAGAAGCCACTGATTGAAAAGTATGGGGGAGTGACCGCGGAAGGTATTGTGGAAAGTGCCCTGGATAAGGTGAGGATTATTGAAGGTCTGGGATATGACAATCTGGTGATCAGCATTAAATCCTCGGATGTTTTGATGTGTGTAAGGGCTCATGAAATTCTGGCGAAGCAGACCCATTATCCCCTGCATGTGGGAATTACCGAGTCCGGTACGGTGCAGAGCGGAAACATTAAGTCCGCAATCGGTCTGGGACTGATTTTGAACCGGGGAATCGGAGATACCATTCGCGTATCACTGACCGGTGATCCGGTGGAAGAAATCAGGTCTGCGAAGCTGATCCTTCGTACCTTGGGGCTTCGAAAGGGAGGAATTGAAGTAGTCAGCTGCCCTACCTGCGGAAGGACACAGATTGATCTGATTCAGCTGGCAAATCAGGTGGAAAAAATGGTGGAGGATTATCCTCTGGATTTGAAGCTGGCAGTGATGGGATGTGTGGTTAACGGTCCCGGCGAGGCCAGAGAGGCAGATCTTGGCATCGCCGGAGGAATTGGCGAGGGATTGTTGATTAAGAAGGGTGAAATAATAAGGAAGGTTCCGGAGAATGAGCTGCTGCAGGCGCTGAAAGAGGAACTGGACCACTGGAGTGAATCGAATGAATAAAAGCTTTTTTGTGGTATTTCCGTCACTGCAGGTATTTCAATCTCTCCATGATGTACTGGAGCATGTGGAGGTTGAAAAGGTATCTGCAGATAAAAGGAAAACCTTT
>CALYSH010000193.1 GCA_945485625.1 uncultured Lachnospiraceae bacterium
ATATCTGCCGGAATCCCTTTCCGATACCATATCTCCA
Organism: uncultured Lachnospiraceae bacterium; assembly: GCA_945485625.1. GTDB lineage: Bacteria > Bacillota > Clostridia > Lachnospirales > Lachnospiraceae > Acetatifactor. The sequence continues at coordinate 38 of CALYSH010000193.1, forward strand.
ACCCTATCGCAGCCTGTTACACTCATACTTTTCCAATGTAATGAGGCAGGTCTTCAAGGCAGCATAACGCTCCTCCAATTCTCCTTCTGCCACCTCTACATCACAGGCTACCGCCATGGTGGTAATCATATCATCCGTAATCCTATGGTGAACTCCCGCCAGTATATTTAAACGTTCCTCATATGTATCCGCATCCAAGAACTGCACCAGCATTGGGTCTAAATCCGCGGTCTCCGTACGTTCCGTCTGTTGCGGCTCTTTTGCCATCTCCTTCTCACCGGCACCTTCTGTAACTGCTGAACGCTCTCTCTGCTCTCCCTGCAGCTCAAACCGATATTCCTGGGTTACATCCGGGTACTTCTCCTTATCCACCGGGCTGACAAACATGGCAAGGGGACGGGCGTAGGTTTTGAAATCACCATACAATGCCTGATAGATCACCAGCTGTTCTCCGGTCTCCGAATGCTCCGCAATGGTTACAATCTGGTACAGGTTTCCCTTAAAATGCCTGTAAATTTCGTGAGGTTTTGGCACAAACGACATAGGTCACGTTCCTCCTTTTTTCACCTGCTCCCATTATAACTCGTTCCCGAAAAAAAGTCATGTATTTTTCTTATTAATAAGCAAGAAAAGTATGGCAAAAACTGCATCCCTTCGACACGAAAACCAGCTCTCCCAGGGCCTTCTTCAGCTCCTGCTTCTCGAAATCGTCCATGCGGTCAATTCTGCTGTGATGGATGGTGATGGTATACTCCCTGCTGCCATCGCTATCCACGACTCTGGTCAGGGTCACGCCGCTGTTATAATATCCCTCCTGATTCAAAAACGCTCTGGTATCTGCCAGAAGCTTATTCTCCTGCTCCCTGTAGAAGGCTTCCTGCTCTTTCGCCTCCGCATCCTCTTTTCCGGACACGGTCTGACCGATAAAGAATGCGGAAATCATAACAAACAAAACAGTTACGAAAACAAAAGTAATATTGGACTGAAAAAATCTTCTCATATGTTCTCCTCCCGGCTTGCTGCCGTATATTTCTGTTATCCCCGAAGGTTCTCTCCTTCGGATGATGAAAGAGTAACATTTTTCCAGTCCAATAAATACACCTTATTAATTCATGGACGCCCCTAAGACTTATTCCTTAATCACCAACCTGCCCCGGATATCCACATCCAGGAGCCTGTTTTCTACGAAGTACTCTTCCAGAATATCCGTGCAGGAAGAAGCGATGACCCGAGGTTTTGCGTACTTTGACAGTTCCTCCTCTGTCATATGAAAGGAATCCTCCCTGTTTCCGTAATGATAATCCTGAATCCCCACCCGGAAGATTCTGTCATCCGAAACCTCTTCTCCCCGGAAAGTGAACCGTTCAAATTCCTGTGTGCTCTTGGAATAAGTAATCTCAAAGCCCTTGGAAATCTGGTAAAACTCTGTGTGCGCTCCGGTCCAGGCCTCATCCCTGAGGAAATGCTTCACCATGCTGCGCAGCTGCTTTCCGTCCACAGAAACCTGCCATACCTTATCATCATAAGGGAAGAATTCACAAAAATCCCCATAGGTTACAATGGGGCCCATTTCCTCCCTGCGCACGCTTCCAGAGGCCATCAGGAACAAATCCAGCCCCAGATTCTCAGCCAGAATATCTGCGCACAAGGCTCCCAGCTCCGTTTCCTGATACCGGGAAGGGTGGGTCAGCTTTCGCTTAAAACGGGTTACGAAGCGACAATACTTCTTATCTACCTCACTCTGATATTCTTTCAGGAGCTTTTCCAACCTTTTATCTCTGGGGCAATGCTCCTCGTCAATGGGGACAATCTGCCACTTATAGCTTTCCAGAGCGTTTGTGTCCGTATTGATTACCAGGTCAAACCTCCCTATCTGATTGGTGCCCACACCGGCCTGTACGATGGGAATACCGTTCACCACTGCAGGTTCCTCCGGTAACGTATGGGAATGTCCTCCGATGATCAGGTCCACACCCCATTCCGGCTTAAGTAGCGCGGCCAGCTTTTTATCCTCCTCAAATCCAATATGCGTCAAGAGCACCGTAAGATCCACATCCTCCGAATTGTAGGTATCGCAGATACGGCCAACCTCTTTACCGGCCTCCTTGATATTGATAAAGGCACCGATTTCATCCTGGCTGGTCTTGGCTAGGGTTTCTTCCGTCAGCACGCCGATAAAGAGTATCTTCATTCCGTCCAGATGAGCAATGTGCATGGGTTGAAACAACCTGGCATGGTTGGACTTGATGTACATATTTGCATTGATGATGGGAAAATTAGCACACTTCTCAATAAACAGCAAATGTGCCAGTCCGTAATCCACCTCATGATTGCCCAGGGTCACTACATCGGGATCGATGATATTCATCAGCTCGATGGTAGACATGCCCTTGTATTCACTGTCGATGATGGAGCCGGTAAACATATCTCCCGCAATACAATACAGGGTATTTTTCTCCTTTGCCCGGACCTCACTGATATATCCGGAGAGCATGGACACCCCGCCTACCAGCTTGTTATCCAGTTCCTCCGTCATAAAATCCCCATGCATATCATTGGAATGAAGCAATGTCAGTTTCTTTAAATGTTTTTCCATAATCAAATTATCCTTGCCATAATCTCTGCCCCGTGGTCCTTCAACCACTTTCTTCTTGCCTTATAATCCGGCAAAATTTCCTCCACCCTGCCCCAGAAGGCCTTGGAATGATTCATTTCCAGGCGGTGACACAACTCGTGCACCACCACATAATCCTGTATTTCTGCAGGCATGAGCATGAGAAGACAGTTGAAATTAAGATTGCCCTTACTGCTGCAGCTCCCCCACCTGGTTCGCTGGTTTCGAATTGTGATTCGCCCGTAAGTCACACCGACTTGGGAAGCATAATAAGCCACGCGCTCAGGAAGCTTTTCCAGTGCCAGGTCAGCCAGCTGCTTAAGCTCCTGCATCGAAAGACTGTCCTTCTGTGCTTCTGCGGTCTGCTTCTCCAGCTTCTCAATCGTCCGTTCTATCCAGTCCGCCTTTTCCCGAAGAAAGGCCTGAATGTCTCTCTCCCGCATCCGTAGCGGCACCCGTACCACCACAGTCAAGTCCGGTTTTACCTCCAGGGAAATCGTCCTGCGGGAGGAACGAATCACCTGAAGCTTTCTCTCCTTATCCATCCTCTCTCCCGGTCTGCTTCCCTTCCTGTGCAAAATCAAATCTTCGAATCTCACAGTTTCGGATTCCGAAGGCCGCAAACTCCTCATTGGTCATATCGGTAAAGTAGGACTGCACTGCCCTTGCAATTCCGTTATGGGCCACCAACAGTCTTACCTTGTCCGGTTCCTTCTTTAGCTCATCCATCAGATTATAAATTCGCTGGCAGAGCTTTAACATACTTTCTCCCCCTTCATTAGAGGTAGCAAAGCTCTGCTTAGCCAGCCGAAACGCCTCTCCGTTGCGGGCAGTTCCTTCCCATTTCCCGAAATCCTGCTCCACCAGCCGGACCTCCACCCTGGCAGGTACCCCGATAGCTTTGGAAATCTCCATAGCGGTATCCCTGGCTCTGCTTAAGGGCGAATAAAGGATTTCATCAATATGCAATCCCTCTGCCAGTATCTTTTCTGCCACCTCTTTGGCCTGATTTCTGCCTGCTTCGGTTAACGGGCTGTCCGTAGCACCGCGGATTTTATTTTCCACATT
>CALYSH010000194.1 GCA_945485625.1 uncultured Lachnospiraceae bacterium
CTGGCAAAGTTTCTTGAGAATCCCGCACATGTAACCGGTTTCAATGTGAACTTCTGTATGAAGGTTACCACGGATGAAAACGGAACGAAGACCGGAACCATGCTCATCGGTCAGCCCCAGGAATCCTATCATACAAGTACCCAATCTGCTTCGGATTATGTGGATATTCTGTTCCGGTGGGACGGAACACAGTGGAGCAAGGTGGATGGAGAACAGAATCATCCGGAGGTTGCGGTTTCTTTGGATGATACCTTCCAAGCCAATGCTGTTTTGTATCTGCAAAATGCCTATTATCAACTGAAAAAGGGTGTTTCCATTCCGTTGACCGGCAGCACCTATAAGGGAATCGGGTCGGAGCAGAATCCCTTCTGCGGTGTGATTGACGGGAATGGGAAAACGGTGTCTTTCACCGGAACAAAGGACAATCAGACGAATTTTGGCGGACTGGTTTCCTATAGCTGCGGAAGTGTCATTCGAAATATCACAGTGGATTATGCCACCGGCGGAGCCAAAATTACTTTGAACAATTCCGCTGTCCCAAGCAGTACCAATCGTCCCTTTTTTGGTGGTCTGGTGGGATACTGTATGGGTGGGGATACCATTATTGAGCAGGCTTCTGTGATTTTCCCGACGGAAGTGCAGGAGGCTTCCGAGGAATGTGGAATCGCACTAACGGGAGCCAATGGGTATGACCGACTGATTGCTGCCGGAGGGTATGTGGGAATCGTAGGCGGTGCCAGAAATAAGGATGGCTACGAGCCATACGGAGGCGGAGTGATTTTCCGTAATATGTCCGGTACAACCCATAATTTCCGAACCATCGGAGAGAAGCAGGATGGTGCAAATACCCATTTCTATTGCAATCCCATCGCAGGCCGTGTGCTGGACGGCTATGCGTGCTATGCAGCCGGGGAGAATGAGGGCGGGATTGCGCTGGATAATACCGACAAGAACTATACCATTCCGGTTTTGCAGCCCTTACAGTCCGGGACCGAAGACCTGAAGGTAACCAAAAACCCGGAGGTGGATTCCCAATATAATATTACCGTGAACTCTCCCCAGGGATTGTGGCTTCTTTCTGCTATTGTAAACAGCGGGGCCGGTGCCATGGACGGGGACGGACAATATACGGATGTGGACAGCCGGTTTGTGGAGGCTTATCAGCTGGGAAAGACCAGAAGTGCCTCCGCAGATTATTCCAAAATCGGCACGGTGTTGGGAACAGATACCTTAAAGAGCAAGGCGTTGGCGGATGAGGAGAATTGGGGGGGCATCTCCGTAAATAACAGGGTTTCCTACCTGGTGACAGCATATACCTTACCCGAAAGTGATGGAACATATTATGCTTCCCGGATGTCAGGAAAGAGTTCCGGAAGTGATGCAAGCAATACGGTGAACCTGACCTTCGGGGTGGATTCCATAGATATGTCCGGATACCAAAACGGATTCCGGGGAATCGGAGCCAGCTATGGAGATAATTATAATGTATGGAATTCAAATGTTGCAGTAAAGAAGGTTTATCGGCGCACCCTGCGCTGTGCTTCCGTATCCGGGGCAGAGAATCAGACCACGCTCAAGCTGCAGATGGAACGCCATGACTATGACGAGGAATATGAGACCCGTGACGAAGGGGGCGACGGATGGGCTAACCAGGGGGTAGGACTGTTTGTGTCCTTCTCCTGTACAGGAACATGCACAGTTTCTAACCTGGTAATAAGCGGCAATGCGAAGGCCATCAATTACCAGATCAGTGACGGGGCCGAAAAAGCATTATCCAAAAACAATATTGATGTGACGGCCGGAGGCTTTACCGGCAGAACCATGAATTCTTCCGGTACGCTGATCTTTTCCGGGGTGGATTTGAAAGATCTGATAGTTTATGGAGGAACCAGTACCGGTGGACTGCTTGGGCTTGCCGAGCAGACAGGGGGCAGTACCTCCATTCAGATTCTGGACTGGTCCATTTCGGAATTGACAGTTTCCAAGAATGTTACCAATGACGGAAGTACAGGTGGATTGGTGGGCTGGCAGCACAGCAAATCCTCTTTGAAAATTGGTGACGAAACAAATCCTTGCAGTGTGGATGGACTTTATGTTTCCGTTCTTGGAACGTCAGCTGACTCAAACAATGCCGGAGGGCTGGTAGGAGGAGTCAACAACAGTAATATAACAGTTACGAATGTGACTATGAATCAGCTTCAGGTGAATGGAAGGAAATCCAAGGCAATTTCCGGGGTGGCCGCCATGGTGAGTGGCGGAGCCATTGAGATTCAGAACTTTCGGATGGAAAATGCCTCGGTAGTGGGTGACGGCTGTACCTACGTTGGAGGATTTGCGGGGACAACAAATAGTGCCCTTCAGTTATACAATGTGATGCTTTCAGGTGTTGCTGTGATGTCGGGGACGGCAAACTGCAGCGCTGGTTGTTTCGCAGGGGATTGTGGCGAATTAAAGGGGTACAATGTCCTGTTGACAGACTGTGGTGCAACTCTGAAGGAAAATGTAACTGCCACGAGCAGTACCAAACTAGGCCGTTTTGTAGGAAATGCAAACAGCAGGAAAATACAGCTTGTGGCTGTGGCGGCAGATAGCAGGACAGTACCGCAGAATCAGGATCTGGGCGGTACGGTTTCTCAAGGAAATACCAAGATTATCTACGGAGATTATGCCGCCGCAAAAGAGGACTTTCCCTATCCGGGTGATATCGCAGTGGACCGAAATCCGTATAGCGGAATTCAGATAAAGGATGGGGCAACGTTGCGTTTGCTTACCGGAAATGCGGTGGGCTCTGTTACCACGCAGGAAGGAGCCTCTCAAAGCATTGCAGAGGGTATTGCCCGGGAGAGTGCTACCCAGAATATATCCAAAACCTATTACAATTCACCGGATATCTCTGCTGTATTGGATTCCTCCGAGGCAGTGTATCTAACCACCTATCAGACGGAGGAAATTCTGTCAAGTACAGTACCGGAGAATATGGACTTTCCGATCCTGGTGCTTAACCGAAATGCCACGGACTGTAATACCAGGCTTTGGAATTATATTGGCGCTATGGTCAATGTGGGGCCGGTGACCGGGTATTCCGGAATCGAAAATATCAAACGTTTGGTGAATCAGATATCCGTCAGCACCTGTAAGTGGGATAGTAAACAGAATTGTTTTGTAAAAGGCACCTGTGAGGGACTGGTCCTGAACGACAAAACATTCTCCATGACCGGTGTTTATGATAACCAGAAGAATCAGTTTACCCTGGTGGATGTAACATTTACAGACCCCACCGGAAAAAAATCGAATGGGTATCATTTGTATGTGCCTGTTCTGGTAAAGAAAGTTCTTGAGGTGAAATTCACTGCGAAATTCCTGGCCGGTACCAATTATGATGCATCCATTTATCCGTCAGCCATGAATTATGCCACCGCAGATTTCGATGAACCGGTGACAGCTTATATGGAGTACAATTACAATCGTATGGGCACGGAATGGCAGAAAATGCTGGATGATGGCGAAGACCTTCTGTGGTTCTATGATAAGTATTTGGACCTTGCCCAGGGAAGCAGTGCTGAGACACCGCTTCCGGCGGGAACACGACTGACATTGGTGGACCGACAGACAGGAACATATTATTCCTCCCAGGTGAAGGACGGAGATAACGTACATCGGCTAAACCTGTCGGAGTTGAAGGATTACAACGGAAAAGCCTTGGCAACGGTT
>CALYSH010000195.1 GCA_945485625.1 uncultured Lachnospiraceae bacterium
TCCCGCAGCAATGGCACCGGAGGTAACCAGAATAACCTCTTTTCCCCGATTCTGTATATCGCATAACTCCCGAACCAGCTTCTCCAGGCGAATGTAATCCATATCGCCGGTTTCCTTATGCTGCAGGGAAGAAGAACCGATTTTGACCACGATTCTTTTTTTCTCTTTCATATACTCTCTCAATCCGCTCATTTATCCGAACTCTCCGTCTCACAAAATCAAAACTCATTTTACTGTATATTTGTCCCCGCGTCAATGAATAGACGCAAGAATCTTTTCTGCCACACGAATTCCATCCATGGCTGCGGATGTGATACCTCCCGCATAACCCGCACCCTCTCCACAGGGATAAATTCCTTTGATTTCAGACTCCAGATTATCATCCCGGACCATCCGTAAAGGTGAGGAGGTTCTGCTCTCAACTCCAAACATCAGCGCATTCGGATGATCAAAGCCTGCAATCTGTCGGCCAAAATGCTCCATGGCTTCCACAAAAGCTTCATTACATCCCGGAGGTAAAAGTGATGTCAAATCAGTATATTCAAAGCTTCCCTTCACACAGGGTTTCATATCCCGGAACACTTTCGGCTCTTCCAAAGGCTCTTTCGCCTGACTTCCGGTCACGGAGGCATAAAACGCCCCATAGGTTTCACAGGGAATGCTTCCCTTTCCCAACACATAGGCTTTCTGCTCCAAATTCCGCTGAAATTCCACACCTGCCATAGGGTCCTTTGAAGGAAAATCTTCCGGTGTGACCGATACGATAATGGCACTGTTTGCAGAACCGGAGGCTCTGTCACTATAACTCATACCATTCACAGCCGCTCTTCCTTCCTCCGAGGAAGCATTGACAACGTACCCGCCCGGACACATACAGAAGGAATACACGCCCCTCCCGTTTTGTGCTGTATGGGTTACCTTATACGGTGCCGGTCCCAGCTCCCATACGCTTCCGCCGTACTGGGATTGATCAATCAGACTCTGGGGATGCTGCACACGAAATCCAACTGCAAATGCCTTGGGAATCATCGGAAGATGCTTTTGCTGTAATGTATAAAAGGTATCTCTTGCACTGTGTCCCAATGCCAGAACCACTTTTTCACAGGGGATCTGTTCCTCGTCATTTACGGTAAGTCCCGATATCTTCCCTCCGGAAATATGAAAATCCGTTACCTTTGCCGAAAAACGGACTTCTCCACCCAGCGAAATGATTTCCTCACGCATGTTTCGTACGATTTCGCGAAGCACATCTGTTCCCACATGGGGCTTTGCATCATATAAAATCTCTTCCTCTGCGCCAAAACGGACAAAGGTTTCCAGTACAGCCCGGTTACGGCCATCCTTGTCCTTCACCAGGGTATTCAGCTTTCCATCGGAAAATGTACCTGCTCCTCCTTCGCCGAACTGCACATTGGATTCCGGATTGAGCGGACCGCCTGCCCAGAAATCTTCCACTGTTTTGGTTCGACGATCCACATCCTCTCCCCGTTCCAAAAGCAAAACAGGACAACCGGCCAGAGCAAGAAAGTAACTGCAAAACATCCCTGCGGGGCCTGAGCCCACCACAACCACCTTCTCCTGTATACCCTCTCGCTTCACCGGGTACTGATAATCAACCTCCTCAACCAAAGAGATCTGCACCAGCTTATCCGGTTTCCTTCGGGCGTTCTGAAATACCTTTTCTTCCCGGGCTACAACCACATCCAAGGTATAGATATAATAAAGGTCAGGCTTCTTTCTGGCATCCACAGAACGTCTTACATAGGAAACCAGGAAAATATCATCCGGTGAAATATGCAGAATCTCCCCAATCCTTCCATACAACATTGCCTCTGTATGATTTATTTTCATTTTTAACTGTGTCAATCGTATCATGTTTTATCTCCGTGCCGCACTTCTTCCTGCAATGGCTCCGCTGGTCCAGGCCCATTGCAGATTATATCCGCCACATTTTCCGTCCACATCCAGAAGCTCTCCGGCGAAATACAATCCGGGCAAAAGTTTTGACTCCATATTCTCAGATACCATGGTGGTATCCACTCCTCCGGCACAAACCTGGGCTGCATCAAAGGAATTGGTCCCGGTTATCGTCACTTCCCAGCACTTGCATAACGCACAGACCCTTAGAATCTGATGCTCTTTTAATTCACTAAGCTCCTGTGAGGGTTTCACATCCGCAAGCTTCATAAACAGAAGCATAAGCTTTTTATTCAGCATACCCGTAAAGAATTCCTCCGCGGTACAGGAGCCTGTCAAGAGCCTGTGCACACGTACCAGCTCATACAATTCATCTGCTGATATATCCGGCATGGCATCAATCCGGACCTTCACCTCCTGCCTTCCTCGAAGCGCGTAGGCTGCGATTCGACTGAATTGAAATACCGGTATTCCGGAAATACCGCTGTCTGTCAGCTGTAATTCACCAATCTCTGTAGAAGCTTGTTTTCCATCTATTATTAAATCAAGCTTTGCATATGTACGTACCCCTGAAACGCCCTTAAAATATGCTTCCCCGCAAATCAACAAAGCTAAGGCAGGCACAACGGGGACCAAACCGTGTCCAAGGCTTTTTGCAATGGTATAGCCACTGCCATCCGAACCGGTCTTCGGAACCGCTCTGCCACCGGTACATAAAATGACCCGTTCAAAAGAGAAGGACTGTTTCCCTTCCCCGTTCACACGAAATAAGCCTCCCTTTTTCTCCACCCCGGAAGCCTTAAATCCGGTTATCACCTTAACCCCATATTCCTTTAACATAAGCCGAAGGATATCCGACACCACAGTGGCCTGCTCGCAGAGCGGGTAAACATATCCATTCCTGTCCCGCAACATTAAGCCAAAGCTTCGGAAGGCCTGCAAGGTATCCTCCAGGGTAAAACGTTTCAATGCATCCGCTACAAAGGGCTTATTCTCACTATAATAACAACTTTCGTCCATAAACAGATTCGTCAGATTACACTTTCCGTTTCCGGTGGAAAGAATCTTTTTTCCCAAGCGCTCCCCGCTCTCTAAAATCGTTACATCCGCTCCCTCCTTTGCAGCCTGTATGGCCGCAAACATTCCGGAAGCTCCTCCTCCAATAATACCGATTCGTTTCATACACAAATCTCCATCACTGTATCAAATGATAATCAGCTACTATATGTCTCCAGAAAATCATACAGTGTTTTTTCGTCTTCTATATACTTCATCTGAATGATTTCACTCTGAAGCTTGTCCGAAAGCTTCTCCAAAGCAATTCCGGTATACAGATATACCGTCTTACCATCCTCCAAAAGCACTATCACCTCATTATCAAGACAGGCAATATAAAAACTGCTTCCCGGTTGGACATAGCGGTAATTCATTTGAACAATTACCCGCTCTGAGGAGAAGGACAAGACCTGTAGTCCCACAAACCCTCTCTCCAATTCAACCAAAGGAGGGGAATTTTCGTATCGTTTCATGGCCTCAAGAAAGCTTTCCCGATTCATCCCAACATACTTGGGTGGTACTGTCCACTCCGTTGTCATGGTTTCCGACTTCAGAAGATCTCTTTCCTCAAGAACATATCTGGTATTTGCGGAAATCTTTTCCTGAAGCTGAACTCCTTCCAAGGCAGGGGGCTCCTGATTCTCCGGAGAAGATTGATTTTCCGGTTTTTTCGGAATACCGCATCCGCCAATCAATGTCAGTACAATAAAAAATAAACCAATACCTTTCAAACCCT
>CALYSH010000196.1 GCA_945485625.1 uncultured Lachnospiraceae bacterium
TTTATTGATTTTTGAAATGCTTTCATATTTTTTAAGAAATAATTTATTGATTTTTGGATAAAGGATGTTATATTAGTTATAGAACAGATGATGTAGATCTGAGAAGAGGAGGGGAAAGAGATGAATATACAGAAGTTTACGCAGAAATCCCTGGAAGCTGTGGAGGGCTGTGAGAAGCTTGCCATGGAATACGGCAACCAGGAGATTGAACAGGAACATTTATTATATAGTCTGCTAACCTTGGACGACAGTCTGATTCTGAAGCTTGTGGAACGTATGGAGATTCAGAAGGAGCATTTTCTGAATCGTGTGGAACAGGCTCTGGAAAAGCGTGTAAAGGTACAGGGCGGAAAGCCCTATGTGGGTCAGTACTTAAACAAGACCCTGATTACGGCAGAGGACGAGGCAAAACGCCTGGGGGATGAATATGTTTCGGTAGAGCATTTATTCCTGGCTATGCTGAAGAACCCCAGCAAGACCATGGCGGAGCTGTTTAAAGAGTACGGAATTACCGCGGAGCGTTTTCTGCAGGCACTGTCCACGGTGCGTGGTAATCAGCGGGTCACCAGCGATAACCCGGAGGCCACATACGATACCCTGGAGAAATATGGTCAGGATCTGGTGGAGAAAGCGAGAAATCAGAAGCTGGACCCGGTCATCGGCAGAGATAACGAAATCCGAAACATTATTCGTATTCTGTCCCGAAAGACCAAGAATAACCCGGTATTAATCGGTGAACCCGGTGTTGGTAAGACCGCCGTGGTAGAAGGACTGGCCCAGCGAATTGTCCGTGGGGATGTGCCTCAGGGATTGAAGGACAAGCGTATTTTTGCCTTGGATATGGGTGCATTGGTAGCCGGAGCCAAGTACCGGGGGGAGTTCGAGGAGCGTCTGAAGGCTGTGCTGGAGGATGTAAAGGCCTCCGACGGACAGATTATTCTGTTCATCGATGAGCTGCATACCATTGTGGGAGCCGGTAAAACGGACGGTGCCCTGGATGCGGGCAATATGTTAAAGCCCATGCTGGCCAGAGGCGAGCTTCATTGTATCGGTGCAACCACTCTGGATGAGTACCGGCAGTATATCGAAAAGGATCCCGCACTGGAGCGTCGTTTCCAACCGGTTCTGGTGGAGGAGCCTACCGTGGAGGATACCATTTCCATTCTGCGTGGTTTAAAGGAGCGTTATGAGGTATATCATGGCGTGAAAATCATGGACAATGCGCTGGTGAGTGCGGCAGTGCTGTCCAACCGTTACATTTCGGACCGATTCCTTCCGGATAAGGCAATCGACTTGGTGGATGAGGCCTGCGCACTGATTAAAACAGAGCTGGACAGTATGCCTACAGAGCTGGATGAATTAAACCGCCGTATCATGCAGATGGAGATTGAAGAGGCGGCCTTGAAAAAGGAAGAAGACCGTCTCAGTAAGGAAAGACTGGAAAATCTGCAGAAGGAGCTGGCGGAGCTGAAGAGTGAGTTTGCCGGAAAGAAGGCCCAGTGGGATAATGAAAAGGCTTCGGTAGATAAGCTGTCAAAGCTGCGTGAAGAGATCGATCAGGTAAACAGTGAGATTCAGGTAGCCCAGCGGGAGGGCAATCTGGAGAAGGCTGCGGAACTAAGCTATGGGAAGCTGCCGACATTGAAGAAGCAGCTGGAAATAGAAGAGGAGAAGGTAAATGACGGAAAGCTTTCTTTGGTAAGAGAGCGTGTTTCTGAGGAAGAGATTGCCAGAATTATCTCCAGATGGACCGGTATTCCGGTGGCAAAGTTAACCGAGAGTGAGCGGAATAAGACCTTACATCTGGATGAGGAGCTGCACCGGAGAGTAGTTGGTCAGGATGAGGGCGTTACTAAGGTGGCAGAGGCTATTATCCGTTCCAAGGCGGGCATTAAGGACCCGACCAAGCCTATCGGCTCCTTCCTGTTCCTGGGTCCCACCGGTGTGGGTAAAACCGAGCTGGCCAAGAGCCTGGCAGCAGCATTGTTTGATGATGAGAAGACCATGGTGCGGATCGATATGAGTGAGTACATGGAGAAATACTCGGTATCCAGACTGATCGGAGCGCCTCCCGGATATGTAGGCTATGAGGAGGGCGGACAGCTGACGGAGGCAGTCCGCAGAAAGCCCTACAGTGTAGTACTGTTTGATGAGATTGAGAAGGCACATCCCGATGTGTTTAATGTATTGCTGCAGGTTTTGGACGATGGACGAATTACCGATTCCCAGGGCAGAACCGTAGATTTTAAGAACACCATACTGATTATGACCTCCAATATCGGGGCCAATTATCTGCTGGAGGGAATCAACGAGGACGGTACCATAAGCGAACAGGCGGAAGGCTTGGTAATGCAGGATCTGCGGAATCATTTCAGACCGGAGTTCCTGAATCGTCTGGATGAAATCATTCTGTTCAAGCCGTTGAGCAAGGAAAATATCGGAGGTATTATTGATCTGCTCTTAAAGGATTTGAACAAACGATTGGACGACAGAGGTTTGTCCCTGGAGCTGACTGCGGAGGCAAAGGCCTTTGTCATCGAGAACGCATATGACCCGATTTACGGAGCGAGACCTTTGAAGCGTTTCCTGCAGAAGCATGTGGAAACCCTTGCTGCAAAGCTGATTTTAAGCGATTCAGTGGGACAGGGAGATGTGATTGTCATTGACGTACAGGACGGAGAATTGACTGCAAGGAGGAAATAGTATGATACCGAAGGACCCGGTAATGCTGCTTAGCTTTGTAAATTTAAAGCTTCGGGATTTCTACAGCAATCTGGATGCCATGTGTGATGATCTGGATGCGGACAGGGAGGAGATTGTGAGAACCTTGGCCGGAATCGATTACCATTATGACACGGAGAAGAATCAGTTTGTGTAGGCAGCCCGGTTTCCCCGGCCCATGACGATGGCATGCGGTGGGGAAATAGTATGTTCGAAGGGCAGAACGTAATAGAAACGCAATAGAAAAAGAAAAGAGAATGGGTAGCGGGATGCTGCGCATTCTCTTTTTTTGTTTAATAGGAAACTTCGTTCTTTCAGAGGAAGCTTGCCTGCGAAACGCTTTTTCCTTCGTGCTCCGATTAAATGCTGTACTGGTCCCCTGAAATCTGGCGGTTGATAATATCCTCCAGGGTAATACTTTCAAAATACTGAATAACCACATCGTACAGTCCTTGATAAATGGGAAGGGTCACACATTCGCCGCATTTTTCGCACAGATTGGGGGAGTTGTCCATACAACTGACCGGGGTAAGACTTCCCTCCGCACTCTCCAGTATATCCCTGACCGTAATGGATGAGGGGGCCTTTGCAAGCTGATAGCCGCCCAGATGTCCCTTGTTTGCATTCAACAGGTTGCTTCTGTTCAGAAACGGTATAATCTGTTCCAGGTATTTCTTGGAAATCCCCTGTCTTTCCGAAATGTCTTTCAGCGCGATAAAGCCTTCGTTGTAATGCTGAGCCAGGTCAATCATCATGCGGAGGGAGTATCGGCCTCTGGTAGAAATCTTCATGGTATGCCATCCTTTCCAACTATTACATATTATCTCACTCGTATGCCCTTTTGGGGGAATTCAGAGTACCTTTTTTTCATAACCTATTATATTACTAAAATGATAGGTTTTCAATCCGAAAATTTTTAAAAAAGTATTTGACAAATCCTTCCTTCGGCGATATACTATCTTCAACATATA
>CALYSH010000197.1 GCA_945485625.1 uncultured Lachnospiraceae bacterium
ATCGAGCCTGTTCTTTTACTTCTGGGGGGAGCCGGTTTACTCCCTCCTGATGATAGGCTCAGCTTTGTCCGGCTATATCCACGGACGATTGATTGAAAAAGCGAAGGGTACAAAGTACGCAAAAGTCCCACTTATCACTTCCATTGTGATAAGTCTGGGACTTTTGTGCTTTTTTAAGTACAGTAACTTCTTTATCGAGAATATAAACGCCCTGTTTCATTCCGATTTTGCCCTCCTGAAGCTGACCCTCCCCATCGGAATCAGCTTTTATACCCTGCAGACCTTAAGCTACACCATTGATGTTTACAGAGGAGATGCCAAAGTGCAGAAGAACTTTATTCACTTTGCCACCTATGTCTCCCTGTTCCCTCAGCTCTTAGCCGGACCCATTGTCCGGTACCAGACCATTCAGGACGAGCTGGAGCACAGAAAGTCCACTATTGCCGATACTGCCTATGGCATCAGCCGGTTCATGGAGGGTCTGTTTAAAAAATGTATCCTGTCCAACACCTTAGCGGAGCTGGTCATGAAGCTGGAAAACGGAAACGAAGCCTCTGTGGCGGCCTACTGGGCAATGTCCATCGCCTTTACCCTTCAGATTTACTTTGACTTCTCCGGCTACAGCGATATGGCCATCGGTCTGGGCAGAATCTTTGGCTTCCATTTCCTGGAAAACTTTAACTACCCCTACCTTTCCAAGAGCATTTCCGAGTTCTGGAGACGGTGGCATATGTCCCTGGGTACCTGGTTTCGCGACTATGTATACATCCCCCTGGGCGGAAACCGTGTGCCCTTAGGCCGATGGTTTCTCAATATTTTTGTGGTATGGTTCCTAACCGGCTTCTGGCACGGAGCGCAATGGAACTTCATCGTATGGGGGCTCTACTTTGCCTTCTTCCTGTTAATCGAGAAGCTGTTTTTAAACAACCTTTTGGACAAACTACCCAAATTTGTACGACACATTTATGTATTGTTCTTTATCAATATCAGCTTTGTGATTTTTAACCACGACACCATGGCAGAGATTGGCCGGTTCTTAGGCGGTATGTTCGGTGCAGGCGGCATTCCTCTTACTAACCGGTTCTCTGCTTACTATATTTCCAGCTATGGCTTTGTGCTTTTGTTGTCCGCATTTCTGGCCACGCCGGCCCTGAAGCACATCCTGGCAAAGCTTCGCACCACCAAACCGGGTGAATACGCACTGGCCGTACTGGAGCCTGTTGCCTACGCGGGTATCCTCTTGTTGGTAACCGCTTCCCTGGTAAACGGATCCTTCAACCCGTTTTTGTATTTCCGATTCTAAGAAAGGAGGTTATGCCATATGACACAGACAGCGAAACGAATGCAACAAATCATTGTTATCATTGTTTTCTTTGGTATGCTGGCAGGATTTCTTTTGGCAAACCTGCTGACTCCGGATACGGAGATTTCCGAAAGCGAGCGCAGACCCCTGGCAAAATTTCCTACCTATTCTTCCAAAAATCTGTGGTCCGGGAAGTACTTCTCCGAATTCGAAGACTATGCTCTGGACCAGTTTGTACAGAGGGATACCTTCCGCAGTATCAATGCCCATATGAAGTACGACATGTTATTTCAGAAGGACAACAACAATATTTTCCTTCGTGGGAATAACATCTATAAGATGGAATATCCTTTAAGAGAAGCGGCCGTAAGCGGAAACCTGGAGATTTATCGCAAAGTCATTGATAACTGCTTTGCAGGAACCAACGCTTCCCTTTACTATTGCGTGATTCCGGACAAAAACTACTATCTGCCCGATACCGATCCCCATCTGACCCCGGATTATGACAGACTGTTTGAAATGGTGGCGGAGGCTCTTCCGGATGCCACCGGGATTGACATATGTGATATACTGGACTCAGAGGATTATTATGCAACGGACTTGCATTGGAACCAGCCGGAAATCCTGGAGGTGGCAAATCATATCCTTCACGAAATGGGTGGCAGCACCACGGTTTCCATCGATCAGTACGAAGCCGTTTCCCATCCGGGCTTCAAGGGCTCCTACTTCGGCCAGGCCATTGTGAAGGTTCCTACCGACACCATCACCTATCTGACCAATGACACCTTGAAAAACCTGGAGGTCCTGAATTACGAGACCGGTAAGACCATTCCCGTATACAATGAGGAGGCCCTGGAAAAGGTGGATGCCTATGATTTATTTTTAGGGGGTCCCAAGGCACTATTGGAGCTGAAAAATCCGGGTGCTGCCCGGGATAAGCAGCTGGTCATCATCCGGGACTCCTTTGCAAGCAGTCTGGCGCCACTTCTCGTAGGTGAATATTCCTCCATAATAATGGTGGACTTACGCTACGTTACCTCCGACATTTTACCGAAGTTTGCAGTTTTTGAGGATGATGCGGATGTACTGTTCCTGCATAATAGTATGATACTAAACCAGAAAGGGATCCTAAGATAAACAGGGAGAATCATCCATGGGAATGTCACAGCTTTTTTCCATCGGCAAAAACTATCTGCTGCTTGGAATCAGTCTAGTAAGTATGCTTTCCATTCTGACGGTGATCGGCTATCGGCTGATCTACCGTCTTCTTTTGCATGGTAAAAAAGCATTCCCCTTAAAACAATATATATGGTTTGTACTCTTCTTCTGCTACATCGTAGTGGTTTTGGGCGCAACCCTGCTTGAACGGGGAGAATACTATGACAATTCCACCATACAGCCCCTGTTTTACTCCTACCGGCTGGCCTGGTACGGCTATGCCTGCTATGAATGGCGCAATATTATCCTGAACATTCTCCTCTTTGTTCCTCTGGGCTTCTGGTTACCCTTCGGTATCCGGAAGTTCCGCCACTTCTACGTTACCTATCTGACAGGCTTCCTTTTTACCTGCAGTATTGAATTGACCCAGCTTTTCCTCAACAAGGGTATTTTTGAACTGGATGACATCATGGACAACACCATCGGAGCCATGATTGGCTACGGATTCTTTGCCCTCTGGGCAGCCCTTCGGGATCTGATTCACAAAAGGAAGGTCGCCCTTACCGGGACACTGGCTTTTCAGCTTCCCCTGTTTCTTACCATCCTGGCGTTCCTAAGTCTGTATCTTTGTTATCAGAAAAAGGAATTGGGCAACCTGTCCATCTATCCCGTATCCAGGGCAAATGTAGCGGACGTAACGCTTGCCGACCACATAACTGTGTCCGAAGAAGTGGTCGATTATATGGTATATGAGCTACCCCGCTTATCCATCCGGGAAACAAGAGAGCTGGCAGAAAACTGCTTTGAAAGCCTTGATACCACCATATCTGATACAGAGGGGGATATTTATGCCCAGACCGCCGTCTATAAAAGCACCGGCGACTACGAAATGTGGATTGATTACATTGGCGGTGTATACCATATCATGGATTATTCCTATTTACACCCGGATCATCTGACCAATCCACGGGAAAACGCCACCCTGGAGGAGCTGCTGGATGCCCTGTCCGATTATCCTGTCACCATACCCCGGGGAGTCACCCTGGAAAGTACAAAGGGCGGAAGCTACCTTCTCCGTGCGGATAAGCTGTTGATTGATGATATCTTTTATGACGGAACCTTCTCCCTGTTCTTCTATGACGACGGAAGGTTCTTTGGTGGCCCATAACGGGAATATCAGCAACGCCCTGGAGCTGCGCACCCGGCTGGAATT
>CALYSH010000198.1 GCA_945485625.1 uncultured Lachnospiraceae bacterium
ACAGAAGCATAGAAGCTTTTGAGATCAATACAAACAAATGTTCGATTCATAGCGGAAAAGAAAACACCTCCTCCCGGCGAAAACAGATAAAGCGACAGCAGAGACAATGTGCCGATCTGCAGAACCAAATCCGACGTATTGTCACTCAATAAATTCTTCCGGCAATTCACTGCCCTTGATATTGCGGAAAAAGCGGCTGTCTGGTGTATAGGGAATTTTGAAATGATAGTCGAGATGGTTTAATTCTTGTAGCTTAATCAGCATGAGATTGACATTTGATCCCAGCATCTGAGAAAGCTGTACGACGTCATAGCCTTCCCGTGCCAGTGAATACACCTGATCGCTGTCCAGAAGAATATGGGAGGCAAAGGCATTTGCCTCATATTCTGTTGTGTCCTTCATGTTGAACAGGACAAATTCCTGCAGGGCACCGCCTTTTGCCAGATCACGATGCCTGCAATCATGCCCGATTTCATGTGCCGCGACCATCTGGCGAAGCCGTGTATCCATTTTGGGATTGAGAAACATCATGCGATGATTCCAGCGGAACGTATACATTCCCAGAAGATCGGTAAACGCATCCTCATAATAAATTTTAATTCCGATCTCTTTGGCAATTCTAAGCGGGTCTCTTGTCCCGCATTGCCGGACAAGGCTGTTCGCCTGTTTGAAAACTGAATAGGAATCCAAAATCTACACCTCCTGAACGTATTGCAGTTGTTTGTGGCTGATTCAGTCGAAAATGCTGTCTTTGCGATATTTTTTGGGGGTGTATTTTTTGTTGTCCTCTTTACAGTCGAAGTAGGCCTTCTGCAGGGCAATCATGACCGCATCCTTATCTGCATCGGAAAGCTCACCGCCTGCAAACATGCCGGACAATTCGGCAACCAGTTGTTCTGCCTGCTGTCTGCCGCGGCTTCCATATTGCGCACCGGCCTGGGATACAAATTCCTCGTCTTCGGTCAGCAGATAATTGGTATCACAGCCGAGCTGTTCCGCCAGCTTGCCATACAGCTCACGCTTGCGCGGGTAGCGACCCTCCTGTTCATAGCTGGCATAGGTTCGGAGGCTGACTCCGACGGCTTTGGCAAGGTCTGCCTGCGTCAGTTTTTTTTCGGTGCGAAGGTACTTCAGCTTTTCCCCGAATTTCATGTTGGTCACCTCTTTGTACAATTAAATTGCATATTATTTCCAAAAACACTATTGACAAATGAAATTAAACTGCCTATAATCAGGCTATAACAAGCGATTGATTTACATATATTATACGTTAAATTTCATGTTTTGTCAAGAGACAGAGATGAATACGAAGAAATTTTTTCAAGAGTATGTAACTCAGTTGCTTTTATTGACTCAGAGAAGGGATGTGTGCTTATGATTTTATCGTATCAGGATTTGGATGTGATTGCTGATTCCATCCTCAGGGAATTTAAACCGGGACGGATCACACTGGATGCCATTGATGTGGAACGTCTTGCGCGGAGCTTTTTGGGCTTGACGATTCGATATGAACGATTGTCTGACGATTTCAGCATTCTGGGAGCAACCACCTTTTCGCCGGTGGAGCTGGAATTGCTCTGTCATGGAAAAACACAGGTCATTTCACTGCCTGCGGATACTGTCCTGTTGGAGGAACGACTGTTGTTGGATAAAAAACAGCAGTTGGGCCGCCGGCGGTTTACACTGGCACATGAATGTGCCCATCAGATTCTCCATCGGTATGAGAATGCCGACAATCCGACACCGGAGGTACAAAAGCGTACATACTCCCTCCGTGATCTCAAATCACAGGAGGACTGGAATGAATGGCAGGCAAATGCACTGGGTGCGGCACTGCTGATGCCAAAAGCAGTCATTGCAGGCTGTATGCGGAAATATGCCTGTGGCAGGAAGCTGATCTGCTATGAACACGCATTTTCTTACCATGATTACTGGGTGATGAAGAACATTTGTGAAATTCTGGAGGTATCCCGCAGTGCGCTGGAAATCCGGCTGCGTCAGCTGGGATATTTACTGGACAAACCATATACGGAATATCAGGGAACATTGGAGGTGTGGAACGATGAGGAGGACGTTTAAGCCGCTTACGCCGGAGATGATGCAGAAAATCCGATGCTCCAGCGACGAGGTTTCAGGACAGAAATCCAGATTTATCAAGTGTCCGTACTGCAATAGCAAATCCATCCGGGTATTCGAGGATACCCGCGGGCATGTACAGACAAAGTGCAAGGTGTGTGGGAAGGAGACCGTCTTCGATGTTCTTTCCATGCGCAGAGTATCCTTTCGCAGGATTTCGTAACCGGAAACGAAAAAAGAATAGAGTGAGCTGATGTAGCTGTGCTATAAGGGGCCGCATGATTGCGATGACTTCCTAAGCCGTAAAACTAACCAGACAGTCTTTTCAGGCTGTTGTTTACGGAACAGGTGGGCAATCATGCGGCTCTTTTTTTATTTTCAACAAATAAGCAAACCACAAACCAATCAACAGAATAAAACAAAATATCGTGCCTGAGTTGCAATAGGGCAAAGGATATCTCATACGGTTCTGGAACACGGAATGATTTGACAATCAACCGTGTACAGACCGCAGGAAGTACCCTCAGCCTGTTGCGCTCATTTTTAAGACAGATATCGACCCGGTGGCTCTGTGTGTACTTCACATAGGGCCGTTTTTTATTGGCAGGAGGATTCTTTGCCCTAACCGCATGCAGAGCGGA
This sequence comes from uncultured Lachnospiraceae bacterium, assembly GCA_945485625.1. Taxonomy (GTDB): domain Bacteria; phylum Bacillota; class Clostridia; order Lachnospirales; family Lachnospiraceae; genus Acetatifactor. The sequence goes on from CALYSH010000198.1 coordinate 2,718, forward strand.
AAGGACAGAGAATCATGAACAGAAACAGCAAAAACGAGCACATCACCTTTAAAACACTGCGCTCCATGGTCAGGAGTACTATTGGGAAAAACAAGCCTACGCCGAAATATCTCCGGGAAAACGAAGAACCTGTGGCAGTCAGTGCAGACGGAAGCATGGCGGTATATCCCAGCGGGTTTGTCACCTACAAAAGCGTGACCGGTTCTACGGTGGTCAATCTGGCGGAATGCGGTTCGTATACATATACCTTTCATGGCGGAAAAAATGGTCTGCCGGAGAAGCATACCATTTCTGCGGAAACGCTGGAGCAAATGGAATGGAGCGTGGTCGTGGCGCTCCGGGGCGAAGAGCGGGCCGCGGAAAACAATATGAACCGGAAAGGTGACCGCACGGGAAACCGGCAGTATGCATATGAAGATGGCACTGACCCGTGGGAACAGCTCGAAAATCAGACAGAAGATGATGTGCTGGAGCGCATGGTTCGGCAGGACAGCATTGCGGAATTGCTGGGCTGTTTGACTGACCGACAGCGCCAGATTGTGAAGCTGTATTTCTTTGAACAGCTGACACAGCAACAGATTGCGGACGCATTGGGCATCCGCCAGCAGTCGGTGACCGATGCCCTGCGTGCGGCGCTGAAGCGAATGCGGAAACTTTTTTAAAAAATTTTTCTGTGACTGCCTGTTATTTCCGATTTCCCACGACAGCAGGTGAATGGGGACAACTCCCTCAAATCCAACGGGAAGGAGGTCAGCGATATGAACAGGAAATTCCATGTGGACATCAACACGCCCGGCAATTCGGGTGAGCCGGTGCTGACAGCCAGACGCATCACGCTCCGCAATCGGTTTCTGAACGCTTTATTCGGGAAAAAACAGCAGTTTGTTATCATTCTGCCGGGCAGGATGGTGGACAGCTTCGGCGTGAAGGAAATGCCGGGTGACAGCACATC
>CALYSH010000199.1 GCA_945485625.1 uncultured Lachnospiraceae bacterium
TTGCTCTTGTTATCTACAATTCGTAGAGCCTTGACCTGTTCGTCCGTCAAGTCCTCAACGCAAACGCAAGGAACTTCTTTCATTTTCAACTGTTTAGCTGCCAACAATCGGCAATGACCGATGACAACCACATTGTTCTTATCAATCACAATCGGCTGAACAAAGCCGTATTGTTTGATGCTTTCAGCGACATTGTTAATCTGCGTTTTGTCGTGTTTCTTTGTGTTCCGTTCATACGGAATAAGGTCTTTTACCGAAATATTGCGAATATCCATTTCCGTGCCTCCAAACAGAAAAATAGTGCATACAGTATGGCAGCGGATAGTGGTACTGACCCACTTTCAACGGTGTCAAAGACCGTTGCATTACCTTTATGCTAATCCGCTAAATAGAAAAATAGTGCATACAGTTTCCCGCATACACTATTTTAGCAATTATTATTCGGTTTGTCAATCTCTTAGATATTTGTTGTAATGAGTGCTATCATATTCTCGCCTTGCTTTGTTCAATTCATCCAGTCGCATCTTCCATTCCTTATAACGGTCACAGGAACCGTGACAAGCTGTGTGCCTAACAGAGCAGTCTTTGCACGGCGGAAAAATCAACAAAACCACTCTTTTTTGCTGAAAAACATCGGTACAGCCAAAAACAGCATAAATACCGTTGCCGTTGCGTCACCATCAAGAACGATAACCGGGATGGTCAATGCCACTAACAAAACCGCAACAATCTTTTGCTTAATCATTTCTTTGTTCTCCAATCTTCAGGCAAATTATAAAATGCAGCATACAGTTTTTCGGCGGTTTCAATGCAAGGATTGTTTTTATAATCCTCTGACGCTGTGCCGATTTTATCTCTCAATGTCTCAGAATCACGATTCAAAAAATCAAGTTTAGATTTGTCGGTTGTCCAATTATAAACCAGCCTCCGCTTTTCTTCTGTTGCATCTTTTCGGCTTATCAGTTTGTTGCGGTACATTGCGTATAGATTTTTTAGCGCGACATAAAGACAACTGTCTGCAACATCAAGCCCTTTCGGAAGTGGTTGCCCCTGCATGGCTTCTCTTTCAAAAGAAAATTCTATCATAATCTTTTTTCACTACAATCATTGTGACTTAAACACACATATCCTGGAAATCTCTTTCACATATTTGATTATACATAAATTTCATATTCCTCCCTTAAAACAGTTCTCAGATCGTAAATATTTACATAACCATCCGTAATGCTCTCTGACAGGCTTTCTACATTTTTCCATGTATCTATTAGTTCTTCGTTTGAAAACCCGTTCTTATCCTTTAATACAGTCAAGAATATGGTCATTGCCAAACTAACGGCTTCATTTGTCGCTTGTTTTTTTGCCTTCTCGACATCAGCTTGCGTTGCTGGACGTTTTCGTGGATTTATTTTTTTCATGAATACACCACTTTTCTTGATTCATAAATTTGATTTATTTGTCTCTTGTTTTGCTCTACGTGCTATGCTTTCAGGATTCCACCTGTCCTGCCAAAGTCCCTCAGAGAAGTGCGGACAACAAAAGTCTTTTTTGGTGACTCGTTGTCCCGGTTTTTGCTTCAAACAATATCCTGTTTCGCGCTTACCCGGCGCATCCCACCACTCGCAATTGTTGCATCGGTTTCCCATCATCTCACCTCACTCTCACCCAATATCGGATATTATAATCTGTAAAGCTCTTGGGAGTAGCACCATACTTCAATCCGCGAACATTTGCAAAGGTTTCTTGTTTGGTGTAAGTCTTTGCGAAGCCAGCATTTACCACTTTCCACATTTCAGCAGAAATGCCTTTGCTGACGGGGTGGCCATCAGGCTGACCGGGATGCTGATTTACGGGGATGTACTTGTAGTAGTCATCACCAATCAGACGGGAAAGTTCACGGGTGGTATATGCCTTGTCAATTTCCATCTGCTTGTAAATCGCTCTTGCCATCGTCGCTTCCATTGTTACCACCTCATATTTGTTTTACAGAGTGGGTTGGATTCTCTCCCAAACCGCATCCCAGCAAGTTTACCATCCGGCATTGCCTTGACTGGCGATGTTTGTCGGCTTAATGAGTCCTCTTATCTCAGCCAACCCGTTTACCGTCTCTGTAAGGGGTTTCCCCCTGTGACTATATAGTACCACACCCTTGCTTATTTGTCAACAACTTTTTATAATTTTCTTATAACTTTTTATTCCCCTGGTTCTTCCATCCCATCATAGGTGTGGTCTTTCTTCCATCTTCTGCAACACACCCAAAAACATTCAATGTATCCCATTCGATGTCCATCAATCTCACAATAACACTCAATACTGTGTGGTTCTGCTTCGTGCCTTATATTCCGTTCACAATTACAGCAACATCGTTTGCGATCAGCCATAATCATTCTCCTTTCGGCGGCAGTGGTAGCTTTTCCCTAACATCCATTTCTGTACCTCCGTTCATCCCCGCTTCTCCTTTCTCAACTCCTTCATCAGCAGCAGCCGCACACCCTGACACAGGGCATACACCAGATCGTTCTGCCAGATATCCCGGCTCTCCTTGACCCGGCACATCCCCGTCTCGATAGCGTCCAACGCCTCCACCAAGTCATCACGCCTCGCCATCACTCCACCTCCTTCTTCCATGGAGTATCTACGCACTCAGGATGCTTAATCTCCATTTCGATTGCCCATAGTAGGTTCCACGCCGCAGCCACAAGGTGCGGCTCATCTACATAGCCCGCCAAATATTTTGCTGCGTGGCGAATTGCGGAATCTAACAGACTGTGAGTTGGGATTCCTTTATCGACATTATGCTCCCCGTATTTCAAGGCGCCCGCCTCGCAGTGCTTCGACACTTCCATGATAGCCAACCAAGGAAGCAAATCCATCCGTCCCTTGCCCGTGTGCATATCACGGAGCGCTCCGCTTGGAAACTTGGTTCTTTCTCCGCTGTCTTTGATTTCTGGCTTTTTCTTCTTGTAGTCATTGCATCTTGTTATTCCGGTTTCCATGTACAATGTGCATTTATCTCCGCGTTCACATGACAAGCAATCAAAATTAGACATCTTTCATCCTCCTACTTTCCCTGTTCCATTTAGCAGATGCGCTACTCTGTGTGTTACCGGATACAGTATACCCGCAGCTTGCACACCTGACGTAATGGCGGAATGGATAATTCACAGATTCTTTTCTTTCCCCGCTGTCTCTCCAACAACGAGGACACAATTCAAGCTGTCCAACTGGCTTTTTACCGTTTCTGTTCAAACCTCATTACCTCCTCCTTTCGGCGGCCGGGGCAAAAATGTCCACTTAACCACATTTCTGTTTGATTGCCACGATGCAGGACGATGTACAGCAGGCAAATACTTTGTTGCAGGAAATGACTTGAACGCATAAAATCTTGCCGTTGTAATTGTTCCAGTGTTCGTCTGCACAAGGTATGTGCCATCTTCTTTTGGTGGATTGCTTGCATAATACCACTCCTGCACCGTTACGCCACTGTCAAGCAGATAATCCGCAACGGCTTCTGTCGGGTCTGCCAATTCATGCGGAAATATCGGTTTTCTCAAAATCTCCACCAGCTTTTCCTTAACATCCATCAGTCAGAACCTTCTTTCCGTTCTCCGTAGGAGCAGAAATCATTTTCCGTTGGACACCACCCA
>CALYSH010000200.1 GCA_945485625.1 uncultured Lachnospiraceae bacterium
AACCAAACGTCACGAATTATCAACGTGACGTTTCTCGGAGCGAAGCTCGGTTTGCCTTCAAACCAAACGTCACGAATGTTTAACGTGACGTTTCTCGGAGCGAAGCTCGGTTTGCTTTCAAACCAAACGTCACGAAAAAACAGGCAATGCATCCATCACCTGTTTCTCTAATCTACACTTCAATCCGTCCGGACTGAAATAAAATGTTTCATTTGAATATTCTAGCTCGCCACTACACTCAAAGCAAATCCAGCCAGAAGCGAAGCGACATTCGCTATGATGGCATACAATACCATCCCAAAGATTGTCCCTTTCCCAGTGCTCTTTCTGTCCCCTTCTTCTGTCCCGTCTGTCATTTGCTTTCTGCAGATTTTTCTTAAGAATACCGCATAAAGGATTGCCTCAGCCACCACAATCCAGAATTCCAGAGAAAAAAACATAACGGTATAGCCCAGGCCCACACCACTCTTATCCCCACGCAATCCCCAGCTCAATCAAAATTGTCAAAAAGATTCGGGCCAATACGGAAAGGGAAAACAACTCAAACATCCCAGTGCATTTCCAAAAAAAATTATTTAACCCGTTCATGCAGCTCCCTCAGTCCGTCAATTTCCTCACAGAGCTCCCGCTGTCCGCAGGTGCTACAATCCATATTCAGTCCCTGAAATACCTGATTCATCGACTCCGTGATTTCTTCAAAGCGATGGGCAAACCACTGTAGCTTCGCAAAATCCGCACCGGGGTCCGTCACAAAATAGGTCTGCACGGCCTTCACCCTCGGATGCTTCCCATAGGCTTCCAGAAAAGCTCCTCCTACCCCGGCGAAATCCATCCCCTTCTCCAACGACTTGGCAGCAATCCGGACCGGCTCTCTCTCCCTCACCGAGGAAATCCGCATCATATACCCCTCCGGAAACACATGATATCGGGTGTAATCCAGCCTCCGAAACAGGGAATACCACTCCCCGGTGGACCAGTCCGGAGCTTCCTCCAGACAAAGAAGGGTCAGTCTGGCGTAAGCAGTATCCTCCTTCAGCTCCCCTAAGTCCTTCCCGATCAGATAAACACCATTTTCCGGCACCAGGGTCGAGTCCGTAGTAAAGCCCAGTCCGCTCACTGCGGCAAGACTACCTCCCCCCAGCTCATAAGCCATATCGGAGCGAAGTACCAGTGTCTCCTTCTCCGTGCACCTCCAGGGTTCCTTCACCATCAGACGTCCGGGCTTCATTCCGCCCAGCACGTTCTGCAGTTCCCGGATATCCTTATCATACAGGTTCACTCCACCGTGATTCATTCCTTCTTCTCTCCCTGCGCCTTCTTTTTGGCATCCCTCTTTGCCTTGGACCAGTCATAATACCCGGTCAGCGGCTTGATGAGCATGGCGGCCAGCTTCATATCCAGGTTAAAGAAATAGATGATGAAGGTCAGCAGAAAAAACGCCAGCACCACACATAGAACAATTCCCGCTATTTTTAACACTATCATTTCGGCTTCTCCTCAATTCCTACACGGCTGGATTCTTCATACCCTTTTGTCTCGCATACTCCGCAGCTCCCAGTGCTCCCATCAGCTGGGGATCCGTCTGCAGATCCACCACCTTGATTTTTAACACCTTCTCAATGGCCCGCTTTAAGCCTTCATTCTTGGCACAGCCTCCGGTCAGGGTCACCGAATCCACTACCCCCGCCTTCTTCGCCATGACAAAGCAGCGTTTGGCCACGGATAACTGAATCCCTGCCGCAATTTCATCCATGGGCTTTCCTTCCCCTACCAGGGAAATCACCTCACTCTCCGCAAACACGGCACACTGGGAGGTTATGGGAATCACATTTTTCGCAGACAGGGACAGGCCGGAGAACTCCTCCAGGCTCATTTCAAAGGCTCTGGCCATGGATTCATAGAAACGTCCGGTACCTGCCGCACATTTGTCATTCATGGCAAAGTTTAACACCGTTCCATCGCTGTCAATGGCGATTCCCTTTACGTCCTGCCCTCCGATATCAATAATTGCCTTTACATTTGGGTCCGTCACATGTACTCCCATGGCATGACAGCTGATTTCCGAAATATTCTCATCCGCAAAGGGCACCTTATTCCGACCGTACCCGGTACCAATCAGGTAGGCCAGCTCCTTTGGGCTCTCCAGCCCCTCCACCTGGGCCACCGCCTCATCCAGAGCGTCCTGTGCACTGAGCACCGGATTGATGCGGCTGCGCTTCGTCACGTTCGCCACCATCTTTCCTGCCTCATCCAGTATGACACATTTCGTATAGGTACTTCCAATATCACATCCCCCAAAAAAACGTTCCATATTTCCTCACATTCTGCCGCTTGACTGCGACCATATCTTGTTCCAGAAACTCTATTTACCAGCTCTGGGAATCATCAAAATCCTCCAGAGAGGGATCCAGCGGCTCCTCCCGAAGCACTGTTCGCATATACCGGTTAATCTCCATTCGCATATCCCGTCGGGAGCCATCCTCCGGACACATGAGATTGTGGGTCACCCAGATCCAATGGATGCCCCGCTTTCTGGCCTCCTCCTCGAACAGACCGTGATAGCCGGACATGGCCTTGCAGCCCATATGTACATACATAATTACCATGTCAATCCGAAGCTGCTCACAATACCGAAACAGTGCCTCCACACCGGTCTCGTAGCCACCGTTGGAGCGGTTTCGCATAATCATGTTTTCATACAGATACGCCAGATCCAGCAGAGCCTGATCCTTATCCTCGGTATTGACCATCTCCGTGGAAACGGTGGTCAGCATATCCGCAATGGGCACAATCCCCCAGCAGTTCATGAGCCAGATGGGCAGTGCGGTATAGTAAGCCGCCTGTACGCCCCAGGTCATGCATCTGTGGCGGTATTCCTTCGCCGCCATCTGTTTCTCCCGGTACCCCTTCATAGCCAGTCTGGTCAGCTTCTTATCCATATCTAAGAACGCCTGGTTTCTTCCGCCTGCTGCCTGATATACTCCATAACGGTACAATGCGATGGTGACACCCATCATCTGGGGATAGTCGGTCTTTGCAATGTCCATCCACTCCAGGAATTCTCCGGTCTCCGCATTGAAGCGCTTCATGCTGTCAAAGAAAGCATTCCAGTCAAAGGTCTCCCCGGTCTGCTCCTCTATGAAGCGAATGGCATTCCAAACCTCCTTGGCGGCGTACTCCTGTACACTCTCCTGTCTGTGTCTGATGGGCACTGCCAGCTGGAAGGTAGGAATCCGGAAGCCCCTGGCTTCGATTCCGTTGCCCATCAGGCTTCCGTCACAGGTGGTATTGCACTGAACCGCACATTTTCCGATCAAAGGGAAATCATCCGCCAGCACGGCACCCAGCTCTGCAGCCGGCATGGGGCATACATCGGAGGGCACACCATATTCATGGGTCTTTTCCACATAATAGGTAACACCGTTCTGATTCAGCATGGAGCTGGTGTAAATCGCAGGTACCTCCACGGACAGCCAGGTCAGATTGGGAAAGCCTCCCATCAGGGTACTCATCATGTTCTCGTCAAAGAGAATAATCTTATCATTTAATTTCTTATCATTGCCGATTTCAGGGTCCGCCCGGAATATCTTTTTTAACATGTCACAGATATCCGTTACAATCA
>CALYSH010000201.1 GCA_945485625.1 uncultured Lachnospiraceae bacterium
GATTATCTCTTGGAGAACTGCGGAGCGCGACGGGCTGCTTTGAGACCGTATTTCTCATGTTTCTTTCATAGAAACCCTTGATTTTACGGGCTTTTCAGCGTTTTGCCTCCTAAGTTCCCCCATCTGTTAACTGTAAAAGTGGGGTAAATCCTTTGCCCATTTTACGTCAATGCACGATTAACTACACCGATGAGTTCTTCGGGTCTATTATATTTCACCTTGGCGTAAATGTCCATAGTCGTTTTGCTGTTCTCATGCCCTGCAAGATACTGAACCGTCTTAGGGTCTACTCCGGCATAAAGCAAATTGGTGATATAAGTGTGACGGAGCTGGTGCGGGGTCACTTCAAAGTCCATTGTATAAACAATATTCGGATTGTTCTTCTGGTGCGTTCCCAAAGCAGGCTTTTTCGTGTACTTGATCCGCTGACCATTTATCACCTTATAGCAGGTTCTCTCTTTGGTAGAACGAACCGTAACATATTTCCATAATCTCTGGAATTGAGAATATGCTAATGGCTCTCCTTTGCTGTCTGCAATCACATAATCGGATATAGAGTTCTTCTTGGCCTCCCACAAGCAGTCCACAAGACACTTGGGAATGGGAATCTCTCTTTTGGCCGCTGGAGTTTTTAGCACCGTCGAAACCACTGGCCTGTTATGCTCGGACCGCCATGCTCTCCGTACTGCAATATATGGTGTTCGAGTGTCAAGAAACACACAATCCCATTGCAGACCAAGGATTTCTTCACGCCGCAGCCCGGAGTATAGTCCGATCATAATAAATAGATACGGCGGTAATTCACGAACAGTATCCAGAAGAACCTTTACCTGTTCATCAGTAAGTGCATCTTTATCCTTAGCCGGTGTGCCTCCTTTTGCTGATATGCCGGCAGAAGGATTATAGTCAAGCAGTTCGCTTCGCTCTGCAGAATAGAAAATGCACTTAAAGAGCATATTTACCTTGTTATAAACAGAAGCGGATTTTTGGGATGCCGGAATCAGCGCTACACGAATATCATCTGTGGTGACATCCGACATATACATATCACCCAATGGCTTGACTATGTAGTTGTTCACGCTGCAAGTGTAACCTTTTAGTGTTGCTGACGATACTTTTGCCGACTGCATCAGCAGCCATTTTTCACAATACTCAGCCACCGTGGGGTTCTCTCTGCGGAATTTCAATTCTTCGATGACGCGTCTGGCTTCCGTTTCCTTTTTGTACAACTCCTCACAGGTAGTGGCATACAAATCTACTCTCTTGCCGTCAGCATCAGTAATCCTGGTTCTATAATACAGTACACCCTTTTTGGTGGTAGAACTGTAGTTTGGGATATGTTCTTTTTTCTTAGCCATAGCAGCAGACCTTCCTTTCCAATAAAAGCTATGTTCTTTGTTCCAACACTAATTTTCTCAGAGTGAAGGGCATCTCTCAACGATGCGAATATGAAAAACGCAGAGAGAATAATTTTTGTTCCTCACTCTGCGCTTTTTGTCAATATTGATATTCCTGTTACACTGTGGCGTCCCAAAGGGCAAAGGCTCCCGCCATAGCGCCTGCCAGCTCGTCAGGCTTGTTGTATTTTACTTTCGCATATATGTCCATAGTGATCTTGCTGTTCTCATGTCCGGCTAAATACTGCACGGTCTTTGGGTCTACCGATGCGTGTATCAGATTGGTAATATATGTGTGTCTGAGTTGATGCGGGGTCACATCAAAATCCAAGCTATATATCACTTTGCCGTTGTGAGCCGCTTTCTGTCCCAATACAGGATGAATGGTATGCTTTACTCGCTTACCATTCTCATAGCGATAATAGGAGCGTTCCTTGGCCGTTCTCGTAACAACGAACTGCCATAACCGCTTGAACTGTGTATAGGTCAATGGATCGCCATCTCGATTACATATCACATACTTCGATGTAGACATCGCCTTGACTTCCCGCAGACACTCAGCTAAGTTATCCGGCAAAGGAATCTTCCTCTCCGCAGCTTTTGTTTTTAATTCAGTCAGGATAACCGGCCTGTTGTTTTCCGTATGCCACGCCCTGCACACTTTCAGATACGGTGCATCTGTATCCAGAAAGACGGAATCCCATTGCAATGCCAGAATTTCCTCTCGCCTTAATCCGGCATACAGCCCCAGCATCACAAAAGTATGAGTCTGCAGTCCTTTAACAGCCTCCAGCAAACGCAATGACTGTTCATCCGTCAATGCCTGTTTTTCCTGCTGTGGGACCCCACCGCCCTCTGCTGTAAGGAATGTGGTTGGATTCTTGTCTATAACCTTACTTTCCATAGCAGCACGGAAAATGGACTTATATAAGATTACAACCGACTTATATACCGATGCTGATTTCTTGGATACCGGAACTAATGCCATTTGAATATCATCCAGGGTCACATCTCCCATCCGCATATCTCCCAAAGAAGAAATAATATGGCGTTGCACCTTTGATGTATAGTCTGTCAGAGTTGTCGCACGAACATGAACCGATTGCATCAGCAGCCACTTTTCACAATACTCCTTAACTGTGGGGGATTTGCGCCGGAATGTGGCATTGTCGATTTGTTCCAATGCCGCCAATTCCTTATCATAAAGTTCTTCACGCGTTTTCCCGTAAAGTGCAACCTGCTTGCCATCTGCATCCATCACATAGGTTTTATAATATATGTGGCCCTTAATCTCCACCGTACCGTATCTTGGTATTCTGCTTCTTTTTGTAGCCATTCTACCACCTCCATACTTTAGCTACTGCCATCTTTTTAGCAAAATTCCGGTTTTTCTTCAAAGGTGCAATGTTTTGAATCCTACCCTCGACGAATATTACGATAGGTTACTCTTTTCTCCATTGGCTTTGCCCGGTGGGTACTTTTGGCGATATATTCCTGAAGAGCAGCATCAGTGAAATAGACGCAGCCGTTTGGCACATATTGAATATAGGAAATCAAACCGCTGTTTCTGGCTTCATCCAGCGTGGCGATGCTGATCCCCAATAGTTTTGCCGCCTCCTTACGAGTAATCAGTTTTTCCATATTCAATTTCACTTCCTTCCTATTAAATAAAGCGTAGAAAATTCTTTTGCGAACAATCAGTCTCTCATTTCTTTCCAACAAGGTAATCAAATCCTCTGCGCTGATTGCAGTAGGTACAGGTTTCTTTCTCCGTTTTGCAGAGATCAATCCTTTTCAAATAATAAGCACCTGTGCTGAAGAAGTTTTCAACACAGGTGTGGCAAAGGCACAGCGGCATTGCTTTGGGCTTCGGGTCGATCAGCCCCACACTGACTGCCAGCGCATGGTTCATCTCCTTGATTTGCTTCGGAGACAGCTTTCCGATTTTCTTTTCTAATCGGTGCTTGTCAATGGTGCGAATCTGTTCAAGCAAGACTAACGAGGGTGCTTTCAGGCCGTGCTCAGCCCGGATTTCATAATGGGTGGGCAGCTTTCGCTTACCTGCTGTTTTGGTTGTTATGGCTGCTACAATGACCGTAGGACTATGTTTGTTGCCGACATCGTTCTGTATGATAACAACTGGGCGGCGCCCCTCTTGTTCGGAGCCAACGCCACGACCAAGATCGGCGTAATACATCTCGCCGCGCTGATATGTTCTTTTCAT
>CALYSH010000202.1 GCA_945485625.1 uncultured Lachnospiraceae bacterium
CGCAAAGCTCGTAAGACCCGCAAGGAAATCCTGCAAACTGAAAGAAGCAAGTGTGGCACCAAGAGCACCACCAAACGTAATAACCGCAGATGCAGGATCCAGATATCGGCTGATATTCTGAATTCCGGCATTGGTGGCGATACCAAACACTAACATCAAAAGGCCGAAAATAATACCTACTAATGACGCTATATCCACAAAAATCACCTAATTTTTTGCTTACGTGCTGAATTTACGCAAAAATATCCTTTCTATACGATTTTACTAAATTTTTTATCTCTTGTCTACTTTCTTTTACAATTATTTTTTTCCCTGTCGTAAGGGTAATCACCGTGTCCGGTGTTTCCTCAATCACCTCAAAAAGGCTTGGATTCACAAGGATTTTCGCCCCATTGATTTTCGTCACTTCTATCACACCATTCTCCTCCTTTTGCCCTTTTTCCAAAGCTTTCCATCAACCGACGAAGGGACGGAAGAGTCCGTCCCTTTTGTCTGTATCATCTAAATCCGTTCAAAAAAATTATCTCTTCAGGTTGGTCAGCTCCTCCAACAGGGTATCGGAAACGGTGATAATACGGCTGTTTGCCTGGAAGCCACGCTGAGTGGTAATCATTTCGGTAAACTCTGCCGACAGGTCTACATTACTCATTTCCAGCTGGCCGGTGGACATATAACCTCCGTTGGCTGTTACATCCACACCTACTCCGTCGAATTCACCGGAGTTCAATGTTGCAGAATAAAGATTATCTCCCGCCTTCTCCAAACCGGAGGCATTGGCAAATTCCGCAGTGGCAATCTGTCCAAGCAGCTTGGTCATACCGTTATCATAGCTCGCATAAATCATACCATTGCTCTGGATGGAAATACCGATCATATCACCCAGGCGGCGTCCCGTACCCAGGCCGTCCAGATCACCGCTGGTAGCACCAATTGTAGAAGTGCCCTTGTTATCGAACATGGAGCTCTCGGAAAAATCAATCTCAATATCTGAGAAATTAGCTCCAAGCTGACTCAGATTTAACATTACCGTAGATGTGGTGGCAGAACCTCCGATGCCTGCAAAGGTACCGTTTGTTCCGTCATAGGAAACGGTACTGCCGTCAAAGAAGCGTCCGTCCACATCAAATTTCGTCTCACCCACATATGCGGAGAAGGAATCGGTAGCAACACCCAGGGCATAATTGGAAAGCAGAGTTTCCATGGAAACCGGGTCTCCTACCTTACCTGCTGTTGTACTTTTAACGTATAAATTCAGGAAGTCCTCTGTAGAACCGTCGTATCCGTACGCCTTAGCAATGCTGTCCACAGCTTCTCCGACGGTAATATTTACACCGTTTACGGTTGTTACGGTATCCAGGGCCTTCAACGCACCGGTAGCGGGATCAAACATCTGGGTCAGATCCGCATAGCTGGTAGTACCATCCGCAGACTGCAGGGTCTTGGTTGCCGCATCCCACTTGAACGCCTCGGAATTGAAAGCCACCTGACTCTTCTTCGCCTGCGTATTGTCCTGAATACCAAACTTCACGCCGGAGATATCAATTTCCTTTCCGGTGGAGTCCAGAAGCTTTGTGAACTCAAGACTGTAATTGTTCAAACCGGCTCCGCTTGCCACATCAGACTGCTTGAAATTCAATTTTGCGGTATAGCTGTAACCAAGGCTGTCAAAGAAGTTCAAATTGATTGTTTTACCGCTGGCACTGGTAACATTGGTATCATTCTTATCCATAATACCTGAAACATAAGCCCTGCTGGTAGCCTCAGGGGGATAAGTCATATTGGCTGCACTCATAATACGCAATGCCGCTACGGAATCCTGTTTGATATCTCCGGTTTCGGCATCCACTCCCCAGCCCATTACATTGTAACCGGTACTGGTCATGGCAAGATTTCCGCCGCCGTCCACATAGAAGGATCCGTCACGGGTAAAGAATTTGTCCGTACCATTACTTACTACAAAGAAATTGCTTCCGGTAATCATAATATCAAAAGGATTGCCGGTGGACTGGCTGGAACCCTGTCCCGAAATATTGGTGTTGATAGCGCCTGCCTTAACGCCCAGACCAATCTGCTTCGCATTGGTACCGCCGGCGCCGGTGGTTGCATTGGGGCCGCTGGCCTTCTGAGTTGTCTGGCTCATCAGCTCGCTGAATGTGATGGAGCTGGATTTATATGCTGTTGTATTTACATTTGCGATGTTGTTACCGATAACGTCCATTTTCACCTGATGTGTCTTAAGGCCTGCCACACCGGAGTAAAGTGATCTCATCATAATTTTGTTCCTCCTTGTATATCGGAACCGCTGCCTCTGTCTGTCGTTCGAGAGGCGAAACCCCCTTCCAGGTCCGGTTTATGCGATTACGGCTCCGTTAATATTTGTAAAAACGCTTTCTTTTGTATCTGTGCTGTCCATTGCGGTGATTACCGTGTTGTTCGGTACATTCACAATAAATGCCAATTCATCCACGATCACCAGCGAATCCTGAATTCCTTTTTGGGCCGCCCTCCGGGTACCGTCACTCAATCTCTCCATCTGCTCTCTCGTCAGTTCGATGCCCCGATCGTTCAATCGAACGGAAGCATGCTTGGAAAATTTCAGTTCTTTTATGGACTGATGCTCCAGCTCTTTTTGAACAAGCAGTTGTCTGAAACTTGATTCCCCGACCGTGCTCTGGGATTCTGTAGGTTTCTTTGAAAGATTGGGATAACGTTCCGTCATCTGTCCGATGGAAAGGAATCCGTTTCTCTGAATATCCATATTCCTACCGCTCCTTCGTCATCCTTTGACTGTGTTAATTCCCCTCTTCCGTTGAAGCTTCTGTTTCCTCTGATGCTTCTGTTTCTCCGGAAGCCTCCTCTGTTTCCGTGGAATCCGCTCCGCTTTCCGCTGCAAGCTTCAATTCCTTCAGCTTATCCAGATATTTGTTCAGCTCTGCAACCACATCCTTTGCCAGGAAGCTCTTCTCATATTCGTTCATTTCCTTATAAATGGTTTCCAGCTTTTCAATATCCTCTGCATCTGTCAGGGAGATTCCGTTAATGCCGGGAAGCTTCTTCAGGGAATCCACGAAGTCCGTTGCCTTATCATAAGCTGCAAGATAATCCTTATCAGCCACTGTATCCAGATCATCCATGGAATACAGCTGTTCATTTACGGATAAATAAGCCTTACCGTTCTCATATACCACATAGTCCACCTTACCCTGTACATACTTGGCCTCTCCGGAGGAATCAGTGGTTTTTATGTAAACCTGCTGACCTACAAGTGCACTGGCTCTTTGCAAATCCATGCTTCCTGCCATGTTCTGCATCTGCTCTACCTGAGAGAACTGTGCATACTGGGAAATGTACTCTGTATTGGAGGTTGGCTGCAGGGGATCCTGATACTTCATCTGTGCCACCAGAAGCTGCAAAAATGCATCCTTATCCATACCGTCCTTGCTTGTCTTAGAAGTATTTTTTAAGGAATTCTGGGAACTGGTTTCAACGATTTTTCCGTCTTCAACCGGTGCTAACAATGCCATATCTCAATTCTCCTTTGATTTTGTTTACGCCATATAATCGATTTGACTGCCACTGTTTTCAGGCGAATCAGACGCCTGTCCAGCTTCT
>CALYSH010000203.1 GCA_945485625.1 uncultured Lachnospiraceae bacterium
TTCTTTTATTTCTGCATCTGCTTTCTGTTGTATATATACTTCTACTTGTACAATTCCACTTTGTTTCTGATTCCCACCCTCTTTACTTTCTTCATATAAATTTGATAATCGTTGACTTTCTTCTGAATTTAATTCATCTGCCTTCCGTTCAGAATTTTCTTCTTTTCGCCTTTTTACTGAAACGTGAATTAGCAATATAACTGCTATTATTATCAATAAAACAGTGCATCCCCAAAGTTCTACTGAAGTAAGAATATAACAAGGAGCAAGCAACAACAGAATAATCCCAGTTATTTGCAACTTTCCGCCATATCTACCCTTTCTAGATATTCTTAGCTTTTCAAGAGCCGGATTAGTTCTATACTCAATAGCTGCTATAATGCCTCCAAAGAATATTCCTCCTATTCCCGCTGTACCCCAATCCCCATCTGCAATGCTTCCTAGCATACCTATAACACAAAAAGCAAAAATAATCCTGCTTATCCACTTGGTCGATTTTATAAATTCTTTCATTAGTCGAGCGACTCCTTTTACAGCTTATCCTCCTGATAATGTGCCCGGACACCGCCGATAAATTTCAGGCGTGTTCTTGCACACAGGACAATTGCTTCACCGATTTTTTTCTGTGCAATGCGTACCGGTACAGCAACCTCCTTCAGATGCATGCCGATCAAGGTACCGCCGATGTCCATGCCGGCATGGGCACGAATGTGCTCCACGGCAACCGGCTCCGCAAAATTCTGCCAGCAGGTTGTGGCAAAGGAACCGCCTGCCTTTGGCTGCGGCAGGACATTCACCGGCTCCCAGCCATAAGTTTCTGCTGCTTCCCGTTCCAGAATGATGGCACGGTTCAAATGCTCACAGCACTGGGCTGCAAGGAAAATACCGTGGGGCTGAAGTGCTTCATGTGCACCGCGATAAATGGCACCGGCAAGATCCATAGAGGATGCGGAACCGATTTTTTCACCGCCTACCTCACTGGTAGAGCAGCCAATAACAAAAACATCACCCATTTTCAGTTTTGCCTGTTCCAATACCTGCGACACAGCCTGTCGGGTTTGTTGTTCTATTTCGTTGAGATCCATAATAAAGTTACCTCCTTATTGGGTAAAAAAAATCTATGATTTATCGCTCACGGATCATTTGGTGATACCCGAGCGGTACAAAGCCAAGTCGTTCATATAATGCCTTCGCACGGGGATTTTCCGGTGTGACTTCCAGACGGAACCGGGCAGTATTGGGATAAGCATCAAACAGCCAATGGAAAAAGGCCTGTCCCAACCCTTTGCCCCGCATGGAGGGTTCAATGAATAGTTCTTCTATGATGATGCAGGGCCCGGCTTCTGTGGAATACATATGCGTAATGTAGGCATAACCTGCTTTTTCACCATCTGCTTCCAGAATCAAGCCGGTAATCAAGGGATTATCCGATACAGCCTGTTCAAAGGTTTGTTGTAATATTTCTGCCGGTACGGCATGATCCACTGCATCAGACGCATAAAATTGTTGGACTTTTGGCATGACATATGCCTGATCCTGTTTTGTCATCAAATGAACGGTTAACATAAGAATTTTTTCCTTCAATCCAAATTTATTTCAGCGATTGTTCTGTGATACTGCGGCGGCATTGTGCCAAATGCAGCAGCATAGCGTCATAGGCAGCCATACCGTCATGTGCAGCAATCGCTGTAAGTATTTCCCGATTGGTACGGGCCATTTCTTCCCGTGCCTGCCGGGATGGCATTCCCGGCAGCATGGAAGGGGGACCGCATAAAATGACAGCCAGATTGGGAACGACAATGTTGCCGGAAGCCCGTGCAATAGCGGCATGGAATGCAGTATTCTCACTGGAGAAATCCTCACCTGCCAGCATTTTCTTTTCACATGCATCACACAGCTGCATCAGCTCATCCAGCTGTTCCGGGGTACTGCGGCCTGCTGCCAGTGATGCCAGCCGGGGCTCTACCACAAAACGCAGTTCCAGCAGATCAGTTGCCACACGTACTTTATCATCCAGAAACTGTAGGCCCAATGGGTCCTCACTCACACCGCTGCGGGCAGAGACAAAGGTACCTGCGCCACGGCGGATTTCCACCACGCTGCGGCTGACCAGTGTTTTGATGGCTTCACGTACAGTACTTCTGCCCACACCCAGCTTGGCTGCCAGTTCAAATTCGTTGGGTAATTTATCACCGGGCTTCAGTTCTTTACCGATAATATTCCGCACAATTTCATCTGCAACCCGTTCGGTCAGTAATTTTCCTGTTTCCATATTCTTTCCCTCCTCCTTACTTCTCTTTTTCCTTACTTCTCTTTTTATGGAAAAGAGAAGTAAGCAAGAGAAAACCAACTGTGCGCTCCCGCGCACTGCAAACACGCCAGACATACTGGTCTGTCGGTTTGCCCCTCTTACACTTTAACTTCCGTTCTCTTTTCCGCTATTATTATATGGTATTCAACAATACATTTGCATAAACGATTCATTGCTATCTCAAATGAAAAAGCTGCCGATACTATTTGTAAATCTCTATTCACTGGCTTTATGACCGCCGGATGCTTTGGTTGTATAAGAGCAGACGGCGGTCCGTACCAATGAACGAAAAGGAAGGTGATTGTAAAGAGGAAACCTTGGTGTCCTCTTTACAGGAGAATCAAGTGTTTACCGCATATTATCTTCTATACGAGAGACTCTCAATCTCCTGCTTTCAATAAAGACTATTCTTCCCTCTTTTCCTTATTATATAGTATACCAGCTTTTCCGCCCGGTTGGAAGGTCTGAACGTGGAATAAAAAAAGAGACGCAGTGCGTCTCCCCGTTTAATTTCGTTGTTTCAGCCACTCCAGCTGATGCAAAGCAGCATCCCGTATTCTGGGAATGGTACTCTGTGCGGAAAGCTGATAATAATTCCGTGCAGCTTCCAAATCCTCCGGCATGCCAATACCATAAGCATAACAATCCGCCAGATAATGCTGGGAAATAATGCTGCCCCCCTGTGCTGCAAGCTGCAAAATGGAAAATGCCTTGTCAAAATCCGCAGACAGCCCATCATTGCCATACAGATAAGCAAGACCGATATATTCTATGGCATCGGTTTCACCCTCCCGAAGCTGACAAAGCATAGATGCTAGAATAGCATTCCCGCTTTCCCGAATATCCTGCTCGATCTCCTCCAGCTTGATATTGATGTAATTATATGGTCCCAATTTCCCCTGCGGCATGATTCTATCCCCCATATTTCATTGGTTTAGCGACAATATTCCCCCTAAATACTGATATTGTGCTATAAAATTCAGATTGATATTACAATAAAACAAGTCATCCGTTTTGTCAATACAAAAGCCAAATAAATATACCAAAATTCTGCAAAAAAATGAAACCGTTACCTGTAAAAAGTAACGGTTTCAAGGTATCATTAAGAAAGTGAAACTGGAGTTACAGTCAATACGCCATCCTGCAGATCCACCAGCAACTTGGTGCCGGCAGCAATTTCTCCTGCAATAATGGTACGTCCCAACAGCGTTTCTACATTGCGCTGCAGGAACCGCTTCAGCGAACGTGCGCCATATACCGGGTCATATCCATGGTCA
>CALYSH010000204.1 GCA_945485625.1 uncultured Lachnospiraceae bacterium
GCCCGCAGGATTGCCTGTGCTCTGCCAAAATGTGTCAGATGTTGGTTTGCATGGAAGGTTTCTTCCGTTCTGGTTCTGGCACTGCCGAGGCCTGCCAATACAACGGCATCCCCGTCTACCTGAACCCGAACATTCAGATCCTTTGCAGGTTTCAGTTCCCCCTTTGCATCGGTCAGGCAGATATTGAGGAAGCACAGATCCTGACCATCCGCGCGAAGAACAGTTTCCTCTGCCTCCACAGTCAGCTGAGTTTCTGCCCCTGCTGTGCAGAGCCGGTCCTCACCCCAAAGTGTCTTATCCGGATTATACACCTTTGCACAAATGGAGCCCGGTGCATAAACTGTTTTGAAAATGGCCTTGTTCTTTTTCAGTTTCTTCTTGCCTACAGACTTGCCGTTAACGAAGAGCTCCGCATACGCACCAATGCCGTATACTTCCACCTCCGCTTTGGTTCCCTCGAATCCATTCCAGGACCAGCTGTGAACTGCGTTAGTCATACGCCATGCGCCTTTGAAATACTTGTGTCCGCTCAGACTTACCGGCTTGACTGCAATATAGGGGCTGGTATATGTACCGTATTCGATCTGCATATAGTAATCATTTGCTGTCAGGTAACCGGTTGCATCCACAGTACCGGCACCGTCAAACAGTCCCAGACCACCCCATTCCGGATAGTCCCATGCGCCGCAGGTTCCTGCTTCGCCCAGATAATCCCAACCTGTCCAGACGAAATCGCCGATGATCTGATGATGCTTTTTCACGAGCTCCCAGTTGTCCACGATTCCGTGGCTCATGGTCTCGCTGCCGCAATAGATACGGTTGGGGTCTCTGGCAATGTCTTCTTCATACCGGGGAGTGCCGTAATTCAGGCCGAGAACATCCACATACGGTACCAGCTTATCTGTATTGGCAGCATTCTTCTTACCTTTGGATGCATTTTGTATCAGGATCGGCAGGAAATTCATAACCATATTGAACCCGGTAGAGCCCTGCTTGTCCAGATTTGCCATCAGATCTTTGCTGTCCTTGGGATCCAGGGGTTCCCGCTTGTAATCGGTCGTCTCGGAATACAGCTTTCTTCCACCCATGAGCATCAGGTTGGCACCGATCGTCACGATACGGGTCGTATCCAGAGAACGGGCAAAGTCTGCCTGCTCCTTCAGCAGCTGAATACCGCGGTCAGAAGCCAGCTCACTGTTTTCATTGCCCAGACTATACATCACAACCGATGCATAGTTATAGTCTCTGTTAATCAGAGAACGAATATCTTCTTTATAGTTCTCCTCGAAGTCCCGGCTGTAATCATGGTAGGTCTTGGGAATGTACCACATATCGAAGGTCTCATCCATCACATACATACCCAGATGATCGCAGGCGCGGAGAATGGCACGACTGGCAGGATTGTGTGCACAGCGGATACTGTTATAACCCGCCTCTTTCAGAATACGAATACGTCTTTCCGCAGCAGCATCAAATTCACAGGCACCCAGGAAGCCGTTGTCATGATGGATACATGCGCCGCGGAATTTAATCTCTTTTCCGTTTACGCAAACGCCGGTCTGGGCACTCCAGGTCAATTGACGGATACCGAACTCCACTTCTTCCGTGTCACCGCCGCCGGTCAGAACTGCCCGGTACAGATTGGGGTTCTCTGCATCCCAGAGTTTGGCATTTTCAACAGCAATGTCGCCCAAAGCACCTTCCGCCACCAAAGTGTCACCATCGAAGATTCTGACACAGGTTCCCGCAGGAGCATCGGCTGTTATTGTTATTACAGCGGGGGAAATGGATTTTGTTGTAATACGAACGTTTTCAATATGGTTTTCCGGCTTGACCACCAGATGTACCGGGCGGTAAATACCGGAGCCGGAGTACCACCGGCTGTTGGGTTCCAGGGAATTGTCCACATCCACCATCAGCGTGTTGATTCCGGCATTTACCGCCTTGCTGATATCTACTATGAACTCCGTGTAGCCATAAGCATGGTACGCCAGTTTTTCTCCATTTACGAAAACCGTAGCGCAGCGGTACACACCTTCAAACACAAGCGCAATGTACATACCGATCTGCTCAGGAGCAATTTCGAATTCCTTCTCGTAAATATAACGCCCGCCGGGAAAATAGCCGCTATTAGCACCGTTCAGGCATTTGCTGCGAGGTTCCGTGATCATTGCATCATGGGGAAGGTGCACTGTCTTTCTGCTTTCGGGGCATCCATACTTACTGAATGTCCAGTTCCTCATAAAGTCCATCTGTTAACCATCATCCTCCTGTATGTTTTTGAGAGCCAATTCGATCACTCAAATCACCCATATAGAAATGATAGTATAAGTGTTCTTGTTGTGAAATGTCGAAAACAGCAGAAATCCTTTTCATTTTGTATCAAATATGATACAATGTAAATCATCAAGAAGGGATGGTGCTTCTATGGGATGCTTTTATACTTTTTCCGAACATCAGATAATAAAAGGGCCACTGGATTTTTCTCAGGAAAAGGACGCGTCAGCGAACTTTCATTTGTCGCGGCAGAAAGGCGTTCTGCGGACAGAAAGTCCTTTCCAGATCATACTCATGCACTATGATCCTTCTTCTGAAACGCCTGAACGACTTACCATGATGGCACCATCTCACTATACCTATGTGGAATTTGATCGGCAGTCTTTTCTGAAAGCAGCCAACACTGCTGAACTCCATCAGCATAACACCTTTGAACTGGTTTATATTCTCTCCGGTACTTTGTTTCAGCGCATCGAATCGGAACGCCATATGTATCCTGCTGGGAGCTTCCTCCTTTTGAACCGCAATGTCCGGCACAGTGAAGAATTTGATACAGCCTTTTGTACTGTCAGCCTGTCGCTGTCCGCGGAGTATTTCCGGAATCTGCTCAGCGAGGATCGAAACCAGATTTTCGGCGCAGAGCGGCTTTGGGGAGAAAATACAGATCTACAGGAATTCCTGACCTCCGAGCTGTCCGATCAGGAAAACGACAGCAAGAATTACATTGACTTCATTCCCAGACAGCTTCAAAGTCAGGGAAAGGATATCATCGAAATTCTGTTTGAAAAAATGACCAAAATACTGATTTCGCCGAATCCGGGAGATGCATTCTTTTTCCGGGGATATATCTGTCAGCTTCTGAATCAGCTTTGCCATCGGGATTTGTACACGACACACCCCATGGCAATCGGAACCCAACAGGAGAGCCGCATTTTTTCCAGAATCAACATGCTGCTGGAAGAATATAACGGCCGTATTTCACGGGAAATGCTGTCTGAAAAGCTCCGCTATTCCGGAAGCTATCTGAACCGGGTCGTGCAAACCTTTACTGGAATGAACATCACACAGTATTCCCTGCATTTTGTTCTGAAAAGAGCTGCATTTTTACTCTCTGAAACAGACAGCACCGTAACAGATATTGTCAATGAATTGGGGTTTACCAATCGAACCTATTTCTATTCCGCATTTCAAAAACAATACGGGGAAACGCCTCGTGCGTACCGTCTGCATCACAGGAAATGATATAGACATCACCCCAAACACCGGGGAAGCCGTAACGCTCGTTATAAAACGACAGGG
>CALYSH010000205.1 GCA_945485625.1 uncultured Lachnospiraceae bacterium
CCTGGTGCCTTGATAGCTCTTCCCTTGTGCGAGTACAGCGAATCTCGTTCTCATTTATTTATTCAAGTTTCATAGGGCCACTTCCTTTCTGTATCCGAAGATACAATTCAAATATCCGGAAATCGGGGGGATAAACCGGAGCCTTAAGGGTACTGAAGGTCCTTGCTCTCCTGAAAATCCGGCTTCTTGTGGATAGGATTAAAAGTATATTATACTGTTCGTGGTTTCAAGTCAATAGACGGTAACTGAGTTTAATAAAAAGATTATAAATGGAAACACTTGCAAAAAACGACTAATGGAGTTATAATACATTTGTGAGTGCCTCCGGTACTTCTGTACGGGAAGGAGGCAGACAGGTTTATCAGTTGAGTTATTCTTTGGAACGCTTCGTTCCGTATTATCCGAATCATTACTAATTACTATTATAACATAATTTAATCAACTTATTATATGCTAATTTATTCCAACTGATATACAGCTTCTGTATGTCTTGGAATGTCTTGCAAGTCTAAGGGTTTCATCAAGGTAATTCTACTGTTTTCTCATTTTACTCATTTATGTGTACTGTCGGGGGCACTCGGATTATATATCACGTCCTTTTGGAAAAACATAAGAAAGGAGGCACTTCTTGTTCGAAAAAACGGAAGATGAAGCGGATTTGTTTGACATGCTGCACCGACGCAGTCATCCCGGGGCTCAATACTACCTGAATGAGAGTCCGGTGGATGAAGCTGTGATTCGCGACTTGGTGGAGGATGAAAAACAGGTCTATATGTTGTCCGAAATGAAGGTGGACGACAACGGAAGAGTAGATAAAATCTATTTCAACCGAATTCATGAAAGCTGATCAATGCATTTTGCTTCGTTCCGGGATTACTGTTTCCTGTGATACCGAAAATGCTGAAATGGAATGAAGCGAAAAAAATCTATTTTTCTAATGAAATCATACCATGATTATGTTAGAATGTAACTGTCCGGCTTGCCGGACAGTTATTTTTGGAGGGAGATCCTTTATGAAAAAGAAAATAATTCCGGTGCTTTTTGTACTGGTTTTGATTATATTGATTGGTGCTGTTGCGGTAGGTCTGTGGTTAAAGGAGAAGTATTCATACAGCAATGAGGTTTTGGATCTGCAGGAATACTTCCAGGTAAAGAATGGGGAACGTGCCATTCTGCTGGGCAATGACAGGCTGGAGGAAAAGGCTCTGGTAGAGAACGATGTCTGCTATCTGACATTGTCCCAGGTGCGCAGAGATTTGAATGAAATCTTTTACGTGGATGAGGAAGAAGGATTGCTTCTTTATACGGATGCGGAAACTACCATGGAAGCACGAATGGGTGAGACCGGTTATTATACAGACGGAGTGAAAACGGATACCCCTTATGTGATATATATGCAAAAGGGAGGAAAGTCCTACCTGGCATTGGATTTTGTGAAGCTGTTTACGAATTTCGAATACCGGGTATATGATTACTGGATGCAGCTGACTACCTCCTGGGACGAAAAGAACATGATTGTAGCTTCCGGGGAAACCAAGCTGCGACAGAAGGGCGGCATCAAGAGTCCGATTCTGGCAGACGTATCAGAAGGGGACGAGCTGGAAATCCTGGAGCGGATGACGGACTGGTGCAAGGTGAAAACCGCTGACAGTCTGATTGGATATGTGGAAAACAAAATGCTGGGAGAGGAATTCAGGAGGACTCCGGTTCCGGTAACCGATTATGTGGAGCCGGAATATACCAATATTTCCCTTGATAAGAAGGTAAGTCTGGGATGGCATTCCGTTGGCGGAATAGGGGGAAACGCTTCCCTGGACAACATGGTGGCCGGTACAAAGGGCTTGAATGTTATCGCACCCACCTGGTTCAGCCTGATAGACAGCGAAGGCGGCATGCGCAGCTTTGGAGAGACCTCTTATGTGGACCGGGCTCATCAGCTGGGATTGCAGGTGTGGGGAGTTTTGGATGACTTTAATTATGAACTGGAGACCGGTACTCCCATCAGTTGTTATTCGGTTCTTTCGTCTACTTCCAACAGAAGAAAGCTGGAACAGACGGTGATTGATGAGGCACTGCGACTGGGATTGGACGGGATTAACCTGGATTTCGAGCAGCTAAGTGAGGAGTGCGGTGTACACTATGCACAGTTTTTGAGGGAATTGTCCGTTCTCTGCCGGAAGAACCGGCTGATTTTGTCTGCGGATAATAAGGTGCCTTATCATTATAATGAATACCAGTGCCTGGATGTTCAGAGTGTGGTCGCGGACTACGTGATTATCATGGGATACGATGAACACTGGCACAAAAGCGGAAATCCCGGCAGCGTGGCAAGTATCGATTATGTTACAGGAGGTCTGGAGAAAACTCTGGAAAAGGTACCTGCGAATAAGGTGATTAATGGTCTGCCGTTGTACACTCTTGTCTGGAAGATTGACGGAGCCACCGTGACGGATGAAATCCTGTCCATAGCCAATACCCCGGCGTTTCTGCAACGAATCAACAAGAAGCCGGATTGGGATAACGCTGCCTGCCAGAATTATCTGGAATGGACCTCCGGCAATGCAACCTACAAGGTATGGCTGGAGGACGCGGAATCCATCCGCATGAAGCTGAATGTGATGATTGCAAATAAAATCGGCGGCGCAGCCGTCTGGCGGCTGGGGTATGGCACTCCTGCCATCTGGGAATTGATAAACGCGTTTACAAGTTCATAAGAAGTGTGTAAAGGAGGCAGCTTCATAAGCCGCTTCCTTTTTGCATATATTGAAGCAATGGTTTGTAGGTGCGTGATAATATGAGCGAAAAGCAATGCAGAGTCATGGGACTGGTGATGCTTATGCTTCTGTTGGGGGCAGTTGTGGTTTTGAGCCGTGAGGTGGCGGATTATGCCGGGCAGGTATCCGGTAAGAAGGTGGAGAATGAGCCTGCGCCCAAGGTGGTTCTGGATGTGGGCCATGGAGGGTTTGACCCGGGAAAGGTGGGCATCAATGGTGCCAAGGAAAAGGATGTCAATCTTCAGATTGGAAGAAAACTGGAACAGTATTTGCTGGACAATGATATTGAAGTAATCATGACCAGACGGGAGGATGAGAGTCTGGGGGATGGCGGAAAAGAAAATACGAAGGTGCAGGATATGAAAAAGAGGGTATTTATTATAGAAGAAACAGCACCTGATCTGGTGGTTAGTGTCCATCAGAACAGCTTTCCCCAGGAGAGTATTCACGGTGCCCAGGTGTTTTACCACAACAGCAGCAGTGAAGGGAAACTCCTGGCGGAACTGATTCAAAAGGAGCTTGTGAGCAAGGTGGACCGGGAGAATAAACGCCAGGCAAAGGGGAATACCAACTATTATCTGCTCAAAAAAACCAAGGTTCCGCTGGTGATTGTGGAGTGCGGTTTCCTATCCAACAGCAGGGAAGCGGAACTGCTTTGTGAAGAGGATTATCAGGACCGGGTGGCCTATGCAATCTGCATGGGGATTCTAAAGTATTTATCCATGGAAGAATAAAGTATCGGTCCATGGGAGATTACTATGGAACTTTCCCGGGAAATGTGATATACTAATACGAAATG
>CALYSH010000206.1 GCA_945485625.1 uncultured Lachnospiraceae bacterium
AGTCTTTCCCCAAAAGCAAAATTTTTTGCAAAAATGAGAAAAAAACTATTGATTGCATATGCTGCCATAAGCGCCATGCTTTTTGCCTTCTTTTTGTATGCAATGCTGGTGTCCGGATTGGATATACGGCATGCAGCATGGGCGGAGGGGTTTCAGAAGATAGAAGCTTATGATACGAATATTATAAATGATACGATTCTGCCTGTGGGCCGAAAGAGCGTGTTTACTCTTCAGGTGGACCGTGTCCAGGACGGCTACAATACTTTGATGTTCTACAGCTGCCATCAGCTGGTGAATGTATATGTGGGCGATAAGTGCGTTTATCAGGTAGCACCGGTGCGTTCGCCCCTGAATTGGAAGAGCCCGGGCTGCTTCTGGAATCAGCTTCAGTTAGAGGAAGAGTATGTGGGGAAGACCATCCGGATTGAATTGATTCCGATATATTCGGATATGGTCTTTGAAAAACTGGACATTCGTTATGGCTGTAATTTTGAAATTCTTCAAAGTATTATATCGGAAGATTTTCCGGTGCTTGTATTCAGCGTGATATCCATCATCGTCGGTGCCCTTTATTTGGTGATTGTGGCAGTCCTCCGACAGAAGAAGTATGCAATAGATGTCTCCGGCATGCTGGGATTTGTTTATATTATGGTAGGAACCTGGAAAATATCCAATTCCGTATGCCTGGGAATCTGGGTGAAGGACTTCCCGGGGCTTTCCATGTGGTCGGCTTTTCTGCTGGTACTGTTACCCATTCCCTTTTGTCAGGCGGTATATTCCATGTGCAGGCAGGAGGAAAGCTGGCTTTTCAAAGTCCCATGCATTTACAGTCTGGTGAATATAGGGGTTGTTTTCTTCTGCCATCTGTTTCAGGTTGCGGATGTCAGACAAACCGTTTACTTTACACACTTCGGCTTTCTGTTGACCATGGCAACGATAGTAACCATAACCCTGAAGGAAATCAGGCAATTTGGCATGAAGGACAAAACCACAAGGATTACCGTGTTGTGTGTGGCCAGCTGTCTGCTCTGGGTTGTGTATGAGCTGTTAAGCTTCTATGGAAAGAGTTATACCACCCAGCTTTGGAACCTGTTGGGAATGTTCGGCTTTTTGGTTCACATCGGACTGGTGATTGCCAGAGGAATCCGGAATATGAAGGGTATGATGGATATAGGGATGCATGCCCGTCACTTTGAAAAGATTGCGTTCCATGACCAGCTGACCGGATTGTATAACCGTACGGCCTTGGCGGATTTTATGAATCAGGCAGATATGACAAACGGAGAATATATTATTGCGGTATTTGATTTGAATAATTTAAAGGTCTGCAATGATACATATGGACATGAAGCGGGAGATATGTATATTCGGGAAGCGGCCACTATCATCCGGGAGTGCTTTGGCGATATCGGACAATGCTACAGACACGGCGGTGATGAATTTACTGCTGTGCTGACGGGGGTGGATACCGGCCTTTGCGAACGCCGGATGGCTGAGATGAAAGAGAAGGTGGCGGAATATAATCAGAAGAGTTCCAATATCCGCATGGGGATTGCAGGAGGATATGCGCAGTTTGACGGAGAACAGGACGAGGATATTTCGGATACCGTCAAGAGAGCAGATAAGCGGATGTATGAAGAGAAATTCCGGATGAAACAGCAAATGGCGGAGGAAGAGAAACTATGAGAGAACAGATTAAAAAGATTTACTTCCTCTTTTTCGCCGGTATTATGGTATTGTTAGTTTATTTGTTGTTTACTGTTGGTCTGGAAGTCCGGGAAAACACCCATAAAAGCGGCTTTGAAACGATTACTGCATATACCGTTCAGTCTGTTACGGATGCTTCGGCGCCGGTCAAAATAAAAAATCAGATTCTTCTGCCACCTTTACAGGTGGATGGGGGATACCGATGCCTGATGTTTTATACCATTCACCAGAATGTAGAGGTATATGTGGGGGATGAGCGTATCTATCTGATGAATCCTGCATACTATAATGATTTTGGGAAAACACCGGGATGCGTCTGGAATGAGGTGGTGATTACTGACGATTTCGCCGGGAAGGAAATCCTGGTGGAACTGACTCCTATTTATTCCAGCGGAGTGGACTATGTGCCTTTCTTCTATTTTGGAGAAAAAAAGCTCATTGTTCGGAAAATCCTTGGTGACAGTGCGCTTCCTTTATTCCTGAGCTTTATCACCATTCTGTTGGGAATTATTCTGGTTTTGTATGTTGTGTACAATCGACACAATTCGGAGGTTGACCAAGGCACTGCCCTGCGGGGAGCGTTCGCCGTCCATGTGGGACTTTGGAGAATGTTTGATACATCTGCCATCAAATTTATGTTCCCCAACAATCCTGCTGTTTCCATGGTACCTTTTCTGGCATTATCCTGTGCCGTTGTGCCCTTTGTTCTGTTCTTCAGCGATATGATGACGACCAAGAAGAGCCGTATATGGGATACAGTCGCCGGATTAGGGCTGGGAGCCAGTGCACTTGTATTATTTCTTCAATATAAGAATGTGATTGACCTCAGGGAATCCTTTGGTATCACGGTATTCATGATTGTTTTGATTGCAATCTGTACTGCTTTGCAGGATATCTATGAGTACAGGCATGCAGGCTGGAATCCGGTACTTAAGAGAAATACCTTTTTTGTGGCTGCCTGCGTGGTATGTGTGTGCCTGGATTTGGGAATCTACTATTTCAGCGGATATTCCAGAACCTCCAGCTTCGGAATGCTTGCCCTGCTTGGATATATCATCAGTATTTCCGTGAATGTAGGAAAGGCTGCGGGAAGTCTGGCCGAGGAGGGGAGACGTTCTACCAACTATGAGAGAATGGCTTATCATGACCAGCTGACCGGTATGTTTAACCGAACGGCACTGGCCAGAGATACGGACCGTTACGCTGTGAATCCGGAGCACAGTATTATGCTGGTCTTTGACCTAAACGATTTGAAGAAATGCAATGATACCCTGGGACATGAACAGGGGGATATATACATAAAGGAAAGCGCCAGACTGATAGAAACCATTTTCGGTACCATTGGAAGGTGTTACCGTACCGGTGGCGATGAATTCTGTTGCTTTGTGGAGAACGGCAGTCGTAAGGAATGTAAGGAAAAGGTAGAGGAGCTCCGGGCAGCCTGTGATGATTACAATGCAAAGAGCAAACAGGTTAAAATCGTAATTGCCTGCGGCTATGCGGCCTTTGACGGACGAATCGACTATGATCTGTCGGAAACCATAAAGCGTGCAGACCATATGATGTATGAAGATAAGGCCAGATTAAAGAAATACGGAAAAGATTTTCTTGGGGAGTAAAATATGAGAGAACAGGGTATTTTGATGCCGGTTTCCAGTATTCCTTCCAGGTATGGAATGGGAACCTTCGGCAGGGAAAGTTATGAATTTGTGGATTTTTTGAAAAAGGCGGGGCAAAAGCTTTGGCAGATTCTGCCTCTCGGTCCGGTGGGATATGGTGCTTCTCCCTATCAGTCATTTTCCACCTTTGCGGGGAATCCCTACTATATTGATTTGGAGTTTTTGATTGAGGACGGATAC
>CALYSH010000207.1 GCA_945485625.1 uncultured Lachnospiraceae bacterium
ATGCAGCGTTTGGAGCAGTATGGCTGCACTGTCTATCGTACTGACAAAAACGGAACAATTACAATCAGGAGGTGATTCTATGGCAAAAAAGGCAGATACCAACGATACCCTGCAACAGTTGAAAACACAACTCAAGCAGAAAAAACTTGGGAGGGCCTTTGTGTTCCACGGAGAAGAGACCTTCCTTTTACGTTACTACTTGGAGCAGATGCGTAAACTGGCGCTGGATGCGTTGACAGAATCTTTTAATTATCATCGGATGAACAATGAAACATTTACTGTTCAGTCATTCGCAGACAGTGTAGAGAATCTTCCCATGATGGCACGGTCCACCTTTGTCCAGGTGGATGACATCGACCTATTTAGATTTTCTGAATCGGATCGGGAGTCTATTGCGCAGATTTTGAGCGATGTTCCGGAGTATTGTACGGTGGTATTTACCTACATTACGGTTCCATGGAAACCTGACAAACGCGTAAAACTTTGGCAGACAATTGAGAAGAACGTCTGTGTTGTGGAGTTTGCAAAGCAGAATGAAAGAGATTTGATAGCCTGGGTCATCCGTCATTTTGCCGCACGAAACAAACGAATTGACACGGAGCTTTGTCGGTACCTGATCGATATCACAGGCGGAACTATGACTGCGCTCAGTGGCGAAATTGACAAAATATGTGCTTTTTCCGGAAGCCCCGAGATTTGCAAAGCGGATATTGATGCCGTTACCGAACCGGTTATGGATGCCGTTGTTTTCCAGATGACGGATGCTATGTGCACTCGACGTTATGATCTGGCACTGGGCAAATTGCATCAACTGTTGAAAATGCAGCAGGAGCCCATTGCCATTCTCGGTGCAGTTGGGAACCATTTTCGCCGACTAGGTGCAGCACGAACATTGCTCGACCACGGAAAAACCTCCTACGATCTGCAAAAGCTATGCGGTATTTCCGATTATCCGGCCAGAAAAACGATGGAGGCTGCTAGGCGTTTTTCATGTGAGTTCTGCCGAATGGCTGCGCTTTTTGTTTCGGATACAGACTATCGGATAAAGACCTCATTTGATGACAGCGAGCGCTTGCTGGAGTTGCTGGTACTTCGCCTGGCACAGGAGGCTACGAATGATTAAGATTCGGGAAGCGATCATTGTAGAGGGACGATACGACCAGAACACCTTGCGTCAGATTGTAGATGCTCCGGTTTTTCGGACAGATGGTTTCGGTATTTTCAAAAACAGGGAGCAACTGGCACTTCTTCGCAGCATCGCCGAAAAACGCGGTCTGATTGTTCTGACGGATTCTGATGGTGCTGGTTTTGTAATTCGCAATCACATAAAATGTGCTATTCCCGCAAAGTACTTGAAGCACGCCTATATTCCAGATATTTCCGGAAAGGAGAAACGAAAGACATCTGCCGGGAAAGAGGGGAAGCTTGGCGTTGAGGGTATGCCGAAGGATGTCCTTCTGGACGTACTGCGGGATGCTGGCGCTACAATAGAAGGGGAGGTATCTGAACACTCCCATGGGATAACCAAGCAGGATATGGTCTGCCTGGGGCTGTCCGGCAGCGTTCAGGCTTCGCACCGACGCTTGGTTCTTCAGAAGGAATGCGGCCTTCCGGAACACATGAGCGCCAATGCATTGCTTCAGGCATTGGATTTGATTTACTCCCGGTCAGAACTGGAAGCGATATGCTCCAGACTCTGGCCGAAGGATTGAGCGGAGAACTGCAATGGTAGATATAGCTGTAAAAAACTTAACAAAGTTCTTTGTTATTGGAGATAATCTTCTGGACGGACTGACCTTTGAAGTTCAGGAAGGGGAGTGTGTTGCCATTCTGGGCCGTAACGGCTGTGGAAAAACCACACTTTTCAATATTCTCACCGGACAAATGGACTACGATGACGGTGTGGTATTTGTTAATCCTGATAAAAAGCTTGGTCTTATTTCCCAGATTCCTCGTTTTCCCGCAGGATATACTGTAGAGGATGTGCTTCGCTCTGCTTTCTCTGAACTGATCCGCCTTCAGGAGAAAATGAAGCAGATGGAGGAATCCATGAGTTCTTCCATAACAGATCAGCAGCTTAAAGAATATGATTCCATGTCCAACCGTTTTCAGAGCGGCGGTGGATACGATATGGATGTGGAAGTGGATAAAATCTGCAACGGCCTGGGTATTTCTCCCCAGCAAAGGGAGCAGTTGTTTGATAGTCTTTCTGGTGGCGAAAAAACTCGGGTAAATCTTGCCCGGCTTTTGCTGGAAAAGACGGATATTTTGCTTCTCGATGAGCCAACGAATCATTTGGACTTGAGTAGCGTCGAGTGGCTGGAAACCTACATCAATGCTTTCAAGGGTACCGTTCTGACCATATCCCACGACCGCTACTTCATCGATCAGGTAGCGGACAGAGTGATAGAGATTTCCGATGGTCATGCTGAGTTTTACTCCGGAAACTATACATTCTATATGGACGAAAAGCAGGCACGCTTTGATCTGCAGATGAAGAAGTACGAGCAGGAACAAGCCAAGCTGAAACAGTTGGGATTTACCGTTGAACGAATGAAAGGTTGGGGAATTAACAACCGCACGCTGTATCGTCGCGCCATGTCCATTCAGCATCGTATGGACCGAATCCGCAAAACGGAAAAGCCGAAAACAGAGCGTACAATGAAAGCCTCCTTTGGAGAGCGGGATTTCTCCGGTGATGTGGTTTTTAAGATGAAGGATGTATCCAAAGCCTTTGGCGACACGACGCTCTTTTCTGATGTGAATCTCAACGTGGAGGCCGGAGAACGAATCGCTATACTGGGAGACAATGGAACAGGAAAGACAACCTTTCTTCAGTGCTTGCTTCGACAGGAAGACTTCCATGGCAAGATTCAGTTCGGCCCCACTGTCAAATGGGGATATCTGCCGCAGATCATTCGCTTTTCTCACCCGGAGAGAACCCTGTATGATACCATGCTGTATGAGAAGAATTGCTCTCCTCAGACGGCACGTGATCGTCTGGGCGCATTTATGTTCCAAGGGGAGGATGTTTTCAAGACGGTTGGAAATCTGTCCGGCGGTGAACAGTCTCGGCTGCGGCTTTGCATGCTGATGGACGAGAAGATCAACCTTCTGATTCTGGATGAGCCCACAAACCATTTGGATATTTCCTCCCGGGAATGGGTAGAGGCTGCAATTGAAGAATTTGAAGGCGTTCTCCTTTTTGTATCTCACGATAGATATTTCATCGAAAAGTTTGCTGAGCGTATCTGGTTGCTTCATGACGGTCACATCAGGGACTTCCCATGCGGATATCAGAAATATCGCTCTATTCTGGAGCACGAAGCTGCTTCTAAGCCAATTGTGACAGCAGAACCAAAGCCAAAAAAAGGAAAACCCAAAGGCGGAACGAAGGATATGGATAAGCTGATTCGTCGCCTGGAACGAGAGATTGAAAAACAGGAGCAGGCCATTGCGGATCTTGACAAGCAGATCGAACAGGCTTCTGCTGATTACCTGGAGCTGACAAGATTGTTGGCTGAAAAGGAAGCAGCAGAAGAATCGCTGATAAGCTT
>CALYSH010000208.1 GCA_945485625.1 uncultured Lachnospiraceae bacterium
CTTCCGTTGTTGTCATCTCCGCCGGAAACAGCAGAACCGGATGCTGTGGAATCCATATTCTTAATCTTCTCCTCAATATCGGAAGCATAGGTATTCCCAAGCATCTGATTCTTCAGGAAATCAACTACATCCGAAACCTCTTTATCGGAGACAAACGCGCCCTGAATCCGGGCAGGCTTGGAATACCCCTGGGGATAAAAAAGCATGTCACCCTTACCCAGGAGCTTCTCCGCACCGACCATGTCCAGAATGGTACGGCTGTCCACACCACTGGATACCGCAAAGGCTACACGGCTGGGCATGTTGGCCTTAATCAGACCGGTAATAACATCCACGCTGGGACGCTGGGTGGCAATAATCAAATGAATACCACAGGCTCTTGCCAGCTGTGCCAGGCGGCAGATGGATTCCTCCACCTCTCCGGGACTTACCATCATCAGATCCGCAAGCTCGTCTACAATAATTACAATCTGAGGAAGCTTGTTCGGAACATCCACCTCTCCGGACTCCCGCATGGATTCCAGCTTTTTATTATACCCCTTCAAGTCACGGACATTGTAATCCGCAAACTTTCGATAACGGTCTTCCATCTCGGAGACTGCCCAATGAAGAGCAGCGGATGCCTTCTTCGGATCGGTAACCACCGGAATCAGCAGGTGCGGAATACCATTATATACGCTGAGTTCTACTACCTTGGGGTCCACCATGATTAGTTTTACATCATCGGGATGAGCCTTGTAGAGAATACTCATAATCAGGGTATTGATACAGACGGACTTACCGGAGCCGGTAGCACCGGCAATTAGCATATGGGGCATCTTGGCAATATCCGTCACCACAGTCTGCCCTGCAATATCCTTGCCCACCGCAAATGCCAGATTGGAAGGGAATTCGCGGAATTCCTTACTCTCCAGCAAATCTCTCAGGGCAACTGTCATATTCTCCTTGTTGGGAACCTCAATTCCGATTGCTGCTTTGCCTGGAATAGGGGCCTCAATACGAATATCCGTTGCTGCAAGATTTAACTTAATATCATCTGCCAGACCCACGATCTTAGAAACCTTTACACCCTGCTCCGGCTGAAGCTCATACCGGGTGACACTGGGACCCTGGCTGATATCCGTAATCGTTACCTTTACACCAAATGTGCGAAGGGTATCCTGCAGACGGAGAGCCGTCTCCTTCAGTTCACTGGTGCTGTCACCTACAGAGCCTTCCCCCTTCTGCAGACGGGACAAAGGCGGGAACATATATTTCTTCGGCATCTTCTTCTCTGCCGCCTGCATATCCGAAGCCAACTGTTTTTTCTGAGGATCCGTTTCCACAGGAGCAGACACCTTGGGTCTTAAGTCTGCGGTCTCTCTGACCGGTTCCTCCTTCACGCCTTCTTTATGTATCCGAATCCGGTCATGCAACACAGAATCACCGGGGGCAGTCTGCTCCGGACGTGATACGGATGCCGGTGCTGCCGGCGCAGGCTCAGGCTGTGGAGTCAACTCTTTCATCTCCATCTGATGAGCCGTTCTTATCTGAATCTTATCAAAAGGATCGGGGTCCTTCGTTGAAGGAGCAGAGGACTCCGGCATTTCTCCGGAATACATAATCTCATGCATATCATCCCTACGTTTTTCATCTTCTCTTGCCTTTAAAGAAGTATCCAGCATGACACCGGAAACCTTCTTTTCCATGCGCAGAATCTTCTCATTCTCCGCTTCTTCCGCTTTCAGTCGCTTCTCTTCCTCGCGGGCTCGTCTTTCCTCTTCCCGAAGCTTCTTCTCTTCTCCCCTTCGGTCCTCCCGTTCCCGGCTTTTTCTTTCGTACTCCTCCCGTTTCATCTGATTATATTCTCTTCGTCTTTCGGCGTCTTCTCTGGTACGCTCGCTGATGCGGCGTCCACCATTTTTTACACCATCAATCAGGGAACGCTCCGTCATGAGTATCACACCCACCAGAGTACACAAAATCACCACCAAAACGGTACCGATGGTTCCGATATAGGATTTTAAAAAGAAGGATATACTTCCCGCAAACACACCGCCGCCGGCCTTGGAACCTGCACAGGCTGAATATAATGCTTTCAGATCATATTTGGGCATGGGCTCCCCTGTTTTCATCAACAGATCACAAACCACTCCAAGCATCAGGAAACAAACCACTCCCGCAATCATCTTGCGTGTTGCCGTGGGATTTCCCTCGTTTGCAAAGGCGAATGCCACTCCCAGAAACATCAATACAGGAAATAAATATGCCGTAAATCCAAACAACCCAAATAAGACAGCACTGATGCTGTCTCCCACGGGTCCTATTAAGCCAAAATTACAACAGAACAACAGAATCATGAATATACTGAATACAATAAAGCCGATCTCACGAAACATGGCCATATCCTGAGCCTGTCTCCTGGCATCCACTTTTCTGGAAGATACGGTTTTTTTCTTACCTGTACCCTTCGATGTGCGCGATTTTCTTGTTGACGATGAAGCCATTTCGGAATACCTCTTTCACCTTACAAAATTATCTATAAGAGTATAGCATTTTTTTCTTCTTTTGTCACCTTAAACTTTTCAACCGTTTCCCATATCCCGAAACGGATTTTTCGTGTTTCATGCCCGTTCTTTTGCTTCAATCATATCATGAAGTTTTTCTATCGCCCGGTTGATTCCACCTACCTCATTTATGATTCCGTGTTTTACTGCCTCTTCTCCCACAAGGATGGTTCCTACATCCTTGGTCAGCATACCGGTTTCCAGCATTAATTCCTCCAGCTTCTGCTTGGTGATTTCACAATGCGTACATACAAACCCTGTTATTCTGTCCTGAATCTGTTTAAAATAATCAAAGGTCTGAGCCACCCCGATGACCATTCCGTTGGTACGCACCGGATGAATCACCATGGTTCCCGTGGGCACAATAAAGGAATAATCCGTGCTCACGGCAATGGGTACCCCGATGGAATGACTTCCTCCAAGCACCAGCGACACGGTGGGCTTGCTGAGAGAGGCAACCATTTCCGCGATGGCCAAACCGGCCTCCACATCCCCTCCCATGGTATTTAACAGGACTAAAACTCCCTGAATTTCTTTACTGTCCTCAATGGCTGCCAATTGGGGCAATACATGCTCATACTTTGTGGTTTTCGAATTCCCCGACAGATTCTCATGCCCTTCTATCTCACCGATAATGGATAATAGATGGATTTTATGCTCCTCCCTGTTCTCATCCAAAGTAAGCTGTCCATATTCCTTTATACTGTCTTCGTTTTCCGTTTTCTCTTTTTCTTCCATGATACACCTCCATTTTCTGAATCACAAAAACCTTCCTTCGGGATGAAACAAAAAGAACCAGAGTTCAACTCTGATTCTTTTCTTGCAAGATTATTTTAACCACATATCCTTTTTTTATGTCTGGAAAAGGACAAATTCGGCTTACTCCGTTCTTTTCCTTGAGTCATCAAATGTCAAAATCATCGTCATCGGCCACTTCAAGATGGTAGTCCATGCTCTTTGCCACATGTTTTCTGGGACCGGGCAGCGGATTTTCAATA
>CALYSH010000209.1 GCA_945485625.1 uncultured Lachnospiraceae bacterium
GATCAAAAAGATTATTGATTTGTCCAATATCGCCAGAAAAGAAGGTCTTTTGTCTTTGGAGGAGGCTGCTACAGATCTGGATGAGCCCTTCCTGAAAAAGGGAATCCTTTTGATTGTGGACGGTACGGATCCTGAGTTGGTCCGGGGAATTATGGAGACGGAACTGATTAACACGGAGGCCAGACATAAAAATTTAATCGGGTTCTGGGATACATTGGGCACCATGGGTCCTGCCTGGGGTATGATTGGTACTCTGGTAGGTCTGGTAAACATGCTCTACAACATGCAGGATGCCGCAGCAATCGGTCCCGCCATGGCGGTTGCACTGATTACCACCTTGTATGGTTCCCTGTTGGCAAACTGGATTTGCGCTCCTGTTTCCAATAAGCTGAAGGCCGGCAATGCGGCAGAAATGATGACGAAGGAAGTAATGATTGAGGGACTTCTGTCCATACAGGCAGGAGAGAATCCCCGGGTAATTGAAGAAAAGCTAAAATCTTTCCTGGCACCTAAGGACAGGACGTCAGCAGGTTCTGATGCGGGAGGTGAGGAGTAAATGGCTAAGAGAAAGGAAGATGCACCGCCGGCCGGTTCACCGGCATGGATGGCAACCTTCAGTGATTTGATGAATCTGCTCTTATGCTTTTTCGTACTCCTTTTTTCCATGTCCACCGTGGAGGAGTCCAAGCTGGCGGAGCTGGTCGCGGCAATGAATAACAGCTTCAGCGTCTTCGACGGCGGAGCGACCTCCATAGGAGAGGGAATTCTGATCAGTAACGGTATCAGCCAGCTGAATGAGCTGGACCGCTTTATCAACAGTACCGGAAAGGCTGCTGAGAATGATACTCCTGCCAATGATATGAAGGAGGAAGGAAAGCCACCCACAACCGATGAAATGATGGAAGCCATTGAAGGTGAAATGCTGAAGGAAAATGAGGAACTGGCAGAAAAGATTGAAGAGGCTGTAAATGAGTCCAATCTGGCGGACCAGATAGAAATCAGTTTTACTTCACAGTATGTTCGACTGTCCATGAAGGGAGCATTGTTGTTCAGCCCCGGCAGTGCAGAGCTGCGGGAGGAAGCTACCAAGGTTCTGGAGAAGGCTGCTGTTGTATTGGAACGGTATGCAAAGGGGACCATCGAAATTGAGGGACATACGGACAGTGTGCCCCATTACAGCGCGAAATACGCCAATAACGAGGAACTGAGCAGCGCGAGAGCGTTGTCTGTATTTTACTATCTGCTGGAGCATTCCAACCTGGATCCTGTGAATTTGAAGCATGCCGGCATGGGTGACCGTGTACCCATTGCAGACAATTCCACAGCGGAAGGCAGAAGCAAGAACCGCAGAGTAGAGATTAAGATTTACAACCCTTCCGTGTAAGGATTGGAGGATAAGGAATCATGAAGAAAAATTTGTTGACGGTGCTGGTATTGGCGCTGACTCTGGTAAATACCATATTGATTGGTGTGATGATGGTCAGCGTTATGGGCACAAATAAAAAGACCGCTAAACTGGTGGGAGACATAGCAACTGTTCTGAATCTGGAGCTTGGCACCGCCGGAGAAGAAGAGAAGCCTGAGGTTTCCCTGGCAGATACTGAGGTGTATGCAATTGACGGATCTATGACAATTTTGTTAAAGAGTGAACCGGGCGCCACAAAGTCCACATATATTGTGTTTGATATTGCTTTGTCATTGAATAAGAAGCATGCGGATTATAAAAAATACGGCGGTGAAAATTTCAAGTCCTATGACAGCATGATTAAGAGTGCCATCAATGATGCAGTCATGCAGTACACGGAACTGGAGTGCAGAAATGATATGCAGGCTATGAAGGATGATATCCTGAAGGCGATTCAGGAGATTTTCCAGTCCGACTTCGTTTACAACATCTCCTTGAGCGGCGTGAAATTCGGTTGACGAACAGCGTTGTATGATTGGATGCGAAAAGGAGGTGAGGACTTGTGGGCGAGGTACTGTCCCAAAGTGAAATAGACAATCTGCTGGCTGCGTTGTCCACCGGTGAATTAGATGTGGAGCAGATGCAGGAAAAGGATGAAAAGTCCGTTAAGAATTATGATTTCAGTCGCCCCACAAAGTTCTCAAAGGAACATTTAAGGACATTGGAGATTATTTTTGAACATTACGGTAGACTGGTTTCTACCAATCTTCCGGCCTATTTGAGAAAGAATATTCAGGTGGCGGTTGCCAGCTCGGAAACCGTTACCTTTAGTGAGTTTTCCAATGCTTTGTCCAATCCCGTTATCCTGGGAATTATTAATTTTTCACCGTTAAACGGAAACATTATTGTGGATCTTGCCACAAATCTCGGATATGCGATTTTGGATCGTATGCTGGGGGGCGGTGGTCTCCCTTTGGAGAAAAACAGAGAGTTTTCCGAGATTGAAATGGCAATTCTGCAGAAGGTGATGGTTATGTTGACACAGCTTCTCAGAGAGCCCTGGAAGAATGTGATTGATTTAAATCCCACATTGGTAAGAATGGAGACAAATTCCCAGTTTGCCCAGGTGATTGCGCCCAATGACATGATTGCCATCGTCACATTAAATGTGAAAATCGGCGATGTGGAAGGATTTATGAATGTGTGTCTTCCATTCTTTACGCTGGAAGATGTAATGGATAAGCTGAACACAAAATATTGGTTCTCTACCATGCAGGAAGAACATGATGAGAAATATGAGGAATTTCTGGAGACGATGCTGCGGAAGGTGGATGTGCCGGTGAAGGCAATTCTGGGAAAGAGCGTGATTTCCGTTGCGGATTTTATGAATCTGCAGGTTGGGGATTGCATCCGGCTGGATTCCAGGGTGGACAGCGATATGGAAGTCTATGTGGGAAATATTAAGAAGTTTACAGCATTACCCGGCGCCAACAAGGACGCATATGCGGTGCGTATTACATCGGTGCTCAGGGAGGAGGAATAGATTATGGATGGAGGAATACTGTCTCAGGACGAAATAAATGCATTGCTGAACGGTATGGATTTATCCGGGGAAGCAAATGCCGATACGTCTGCGGATGCTCCGGCTGAGAATTCGGCGCAGGAGAACACCAATCAGACACGGACAGACTATCTTTCGGGAACCGATGCGGTGACAGATGATTCCGTACTTTTAAGCGATATGGAGAAGGATGCGATCGGTGAGGTGGCCAATATCAGTATGGGTTCATCCGCCACAACATTGTATTCTCTGGTAAACCGAAGAGTAAACATAACCACACCTGTGGTTACACTGGCAAAGTGGGATAATCTGATCGAACAGTACGAGAAGCCCTGTGTATTTATTCAGATTAAATATACCCAGGGGTTGGATGGTACCAATATTCTGGTGTTGAAGGAATCGGATGTAAAGATTATAACGGATCTGATGATGGGCGGTGACGGCTCAAACATCGGAGAAGAACTGGGAGAGCTTCATTTAAGCGCAATTTCGGAAGCAATGAATCAGATGATGGGTTCCGCAGCCACCTCCTTGTCCACTATGCTTTCCACAGTGATTGATATCAGCCCGCCGGAGT
>CALYSH010000210.1 GCA_945485625.1 uncultured Lachnospiraceae bacterium
CACCCTTCTTGATGAAGTCAGTCATCTTTCCAAGGCTTACGAACTGGTAACCGATAATCTGATCGTCTGCATCCAGAGCGATACCGGTAACATAGCCTTCGGCCATTTCAAGATAACGGGGACCCTTCTTCAAAGTACCGTACATGGTACCAACCTGGCTTCTAAGACCCTTTCCAAGGTCCTCAAGACCGGCGCCGATAGGCAGACCATCCTCAGAGAAAGCACTCTGGGAACGACCGTAAACGATCTGAAGGAACAACTCTCTCATAGCGGTGTTGATTGCATCACAAACAAGGTCGGTATTCAGAGCTTCCATAACGGTTCTGCCGGGAAGAATCTCAGCGGCCATTGCAGCGGAATGAGTCATACCGGAGCATCCGATGGTCTCAACCAAAGCTTCCTGAATGATACCCTCTTTCACGTTCAGAGTCAGCTTGCAGGCACCCTGCTGAGGCGCACACCAGCCAACACCATGTGTCAGACCGGAAATATCCTTAACTTCTTTTGCTTTTACCCATTTTGCTTCTTCAGGGATGGGAGCACAGCCATGGTTCACGCCCTGTGCTACCGGACACATTTCTTCAACTTCCTTTGAATAAATCATGTGAAATCTCCTTTCAAATCTTTCATGAAATTACATAAATCATTTCAATGTATTTTCTCATATTTACATGGAAAAATCCAGTGTTTTTTTGCGTTTTTTTATCAAATATTGAAAGAAAAAGAAATCAATTTTCCTTACGCTTTAAAGATACATGGTCCTTATCTTTAAATATATGGTTTGCAGGAATAATCCCTCTGACGCAGGAAGTGGGATAAATATTGGATTCCCGGCAGATCACAGTTCCGGGATTCAGTACACTGTTGCACCCAACCTCCACATTGTCACCAAGCATTGCCCCCATCTTTTTTAATCCGGTAGCAATATCGATTCCCTCCCCCTTTACATGAACCAGGGTTTTATCGCTCTTTACATTGGATGTGATGGAACCGGCACCCATATGGGACTTATAGCCTAAGATACTGTCTCCCACATAATTATAATGGGGTACCTGAACTTTATTGAATAATATTACATTCTTCAGCTCGGTGGAATTCCCAACCACTGCTCCCTTGCCAACAATGGCATTGCCCCTTACAAAAGCACAATGACGGATTTCCGCTTCCTCATCCACAATCAGCGGTCCGTTCAAGCATGCGGTAGGTGCAACGGCAGCAGTTTTTGCCACCCAGATATCCTCTGCAAGCTTCTCATAACGGTCCGGATCCAGACCTTCGCCTAATTTCAGAATAAAATCATGAATCAAAGGCAAAGCCTCCCAGGGATAGGTAACCGAAGCTAACAGCTCCTTTGCAATGGTCTGATCTAAGTCATACAGGCTTTCAATGGTAATATCCGGTGTGTTCATCTCTTTCTCCTTCTATTTCTTTTTATAATAGCTCTCCGCTTCCCGGAAACAGGCATATAGCGAATTCTGATTGTTTAACTGCTTCACCGCATTGGTTCTTCTGGACACAAAATCCGAAAGCTTATTCATATATTCCTCTGAAGTAACTCTTGCATCTGCCACCATGGTCAGCCCCTTCTCCCAGCTGGCAGTCAAAGCGGGATCCAGAAGGGGACGGATGGAATGATTTACCACGTCATAAATCATCTCACCCATCAGGGTTGGTGTTAATACCTGAGTTTTCTTATTCAATGCAAGATACTCATTGTTCACCAGCTTCTTTAAAATTTCTGCACGAGTAGCACTGGTGCCGATACCGCTTCCCTTTATCTGGGCACGAAGCTCTTCGTCCTCAATAAACTGACCGGCATTTTCCATGGTCAGAATAATACTACCCGAGGTATATCGTTTCGGAGGAGATGTTTCCCCTTCTTTGATCTCGTATCCGGCATTGGTTACCAAATCCCCCTTCTTCAACTTCATCAGTAGGGCACCTAAGCCAGCATCCGCCTTTAATTCCTGCTCCTCCTCTTCGTTCTTATCATTCTTATCCGAAGCCGGACTCTCCTTCTTAAACGAAAAGGCGGAGACTCTCAGATAGCCTTCTTCCAGCAGAAACTTGAAGTTGGAAAAGAATTTCTCCTGTTTGACCGAAACAGAAAGTCCCAGCTTTTGATATACCGCAGCCGGATAAAAGATGCTTAAGAACCGTCGGACAATGATTTCATACACCTTTGCTGCAACCGGTGAAAGACCGGCCAGATTATTTAAGCCCTGACCTGTGGGAATTATAGCATAATGGTCCGTAATCTGTTTATCATTTACATATCTGGTCTTCGCGATATTCTTATAGCTTCCGCTTTGCAGGATTTCATTTGCAAAGGGGGCAAACATAGGTAATCCTCGTAAGCCCCCGATATTTTTATGTATTTCCTTTGCCACTGCAGTGGACAATACACGGGCATCCGTTCTG
The DNA here is from genome assembly GCA_945485625.1 of uncultured Lachnospiraceae bacterium. Taxonomy (GTDB): domain Bacteria; phylum Bacillota; class Clostridia; order Lachnospirales; family Lachnospiraceae; genus Acetatifactor. The sequence goes on from CALYSH010000210.1 coordinate 2,422, forward strand.
GGATAGGTTACCATCTTCTTTTCATATAATTCCTGAATGATCCGAAGCGTTTCATCCGGACTTATCTTGAAGTATTTTGAACAATCGTTCTGTGCTTCAGCCAGATTGTAAAGAAGCGGCGGATTCTTGGTTTCCCTCTTCTTTTCCACACCGGCAACCGCAATGGGACCAACCGGCTCTTCCTCAAGCAGGTCTATCAGCTTCTGTGCAGCCGCCTGCTCCTTAAATCCATTCTCCTTATACAACAGAGGAGACATATAGTACCCGGAGCCTTCCACCGCCTTCCATTCACCGGTAAAGGACTGGTCTTCTATCCGAAAGTTCCCGCTTACTCTGTAAAAAGGTGTCTTTACAAAGGAACGGATTTCCCGCTCCCTGTTCACAATCATTCCAAGAACACATGTCATGACACGTCCTACAGAAATCACTGCCCGGTCCCGTTTCAGATAATCCTTCACGGTTCTGCCGTATTTCAGGGTTAAAACTCTGGAAAAATTGATACCCATCAGATAATCTTCTTTCGCCCGAAGATAAGCAGCATCGCTTAAGCTGTCATAAAAGGACAAATCCTTGGCTTCCCGAATTCCTCTTAAGATTTCCTCTTCCGTCTGGGAATCAATCCAGACGCGTTTCCTGTTCTTTCCGGAAACACCTGCCATCTGTTCCACAAGTCGATAGATATATTCTCCCTCTCTTCCGGAGTCGGTACATACATATATTGTATCTACATCTGCACGATTTAACAGACTGCTTACTATTTTATATTGTTTGGACGCACTCTGAATCACCTCATACTTAAAATCGGAGGGTATAAAGGGAATGGTATCAAAGCTCCACCTTTTATACTTCTCATCATAAGCTTCCGGATAACTCATTGTGACCAAATGACCTACACACCAGGTTACAATTGCAGTGTCCGCCTCCAGATAGCCGTCAAAGGATTTCATATTCAGTTTTAAGGCATTGGCAAACTCTCTGGCCACGCTGGGTTTTTCGGCAATAAACAGATTCTTACTCACAAATTCTCCTCGATAACGCTTGAAAAGAGACGTTCTACACGCCTCTGCTTGTCTTTTTTATGCGGATTGTTTCAAATTCTGCAAAAGAGGCTCAACA
>CALYSH010000211.1 GCA_945485625.1 uncultured Lachnospiraceae bacterium
AAGTCTCATACAACTTTTCCTCTTTTAAATATTCTTATTGTAGTAACTCGTCATTTATTGTAAAATAAACTACAGTGATTCGCAACTGTTTTCGTTTATATATCCGAAAACAATTGCAGAAAATAGAAAGGCATGGTGCCAATATGAATGAATTTATCCAACATATGTCTGTTGTACTGCCCTCCTATAAACCCGATGAAAAGCTGATTGCTGTGGTGGAGGGTCTGACACAGAAGGGCTTCACCGACATCCTGATTGTAAATGACGGAAGCGGAAGCGATTATAATAATGTATTTGAGAAGGCAGCCTCCTATCCGGGAGTTACCGTACTGGTCCATCCGGTGAACAAAGGCAAGGGCTGCGGGTTAAAGACTGCCTTCCGCTACTGCCTGGAGAATCGTCCGGACTGTACCGGTGTCATTACCGTGGACGGTGACAACCAGCATCATCCGGACGATATCATGGCCTGCTGCGAAAAGCTGGCAGAGGACCCCTCCTATGTTATCTTAGGAGCCAGAGATTTCTCCGGTGACGACGTTCCTCCCAGAAGCAAATTCGGCAATGTATTGACCCGCAGCATCTTCCGCTTTGCCTGCGGTATCAAGATTACCGATACCCAGACCGGTCTGCGCGCCATCGGCAGAGAGCACCTGCCTTTGATGCTTGAGATTCAGGGGGATCGTTACGAATACGAGACCAATATGCTCCTGGAGATGAAGGCACATTATGTGGACTTCAAGGAAGTAACCATTCGTACCATCTACATAGATGACAATGATTCCTCCCACTTTAACCCCCTGAAGGATTCCATCAAGATATACAAAACCATTTTTGCTTTTATAGCCAGCTCCGTTATTTCCTGCGTGCTGGATCTGGTACTGTTCTTCCTTTTCATCACACTGCTGTCCCACTTTATGCCGGAGGGTGAAAACCTGAACATTGTACTGGCTACCGGCGGGGCAAGGATCTGTTCCTCCCTGTGCAACTACACCTTGAACCGCAAGAAGGTATTCCGCTCCGGAGGAAAGAGCTCCCTGGTCCGCTACTATATCCTTTGCGTCATCCAGTTTGCAGCCTCCGCAGGATTGGTGTCTCTCTTCTCCTGGTTCTTCCACACAGGCAACCTTGGCAAGACCGTACTGAAGGCAATTGTAGATACCCTGCTCTTCCTGGTAAGCTACCAGATTCAAAGAGAATGGGTTTTCAAGAACGACAAAACCGGCAGATAACTGCCGGTTTTCTTTTTTCTTATTCAAACGCAATTCCCGCTATCTTCCAGAAACCATTTTGGTTTACAAAATACACATCCAGATCTGTCACCAGCATTTCTGTCTTTTTCGAGAAGGGCACATACATGTACTGCTCCAGATACACTCTTGCAGAAAAGGCATCCTCCGTAAATGCAGTGAAGGAGGTCATCTTCTGATTCTTAATTTCCGGAGTCAGATGATAATCAAACCATTCTCTCTGATTCTTCTTGATACCTGTCAGCAGCTCGGAACCGGCCGGGAAGTACTTATCCAATGCCCCGTAGGGTGCATCGTTGGAAACATAATTGGCATAATCCATCACTGCCTGTACCGCAAATTCCTCTACGCCCTCCTGCAGCTCGCTGTCACCGCCGAAATCCACCTTGTAGGCATACTTCCCGGAATCATATTCCGCTTCCACTGCTTCCCCTGCGAAATTGGTTGCTTCCACAACAGGCTCGCAAAGAAAGCTTCCAAGGCTGTAACATGTATAGGTAGGAATCTCTGCATATCCGTTAAAATGAGCTGCCCGCTCATCCACAATGCCTTCTTCCACAATCATATCTTCCGTCAGTTCCCTTCCGTTCACCAATACCGTTACGGTAGAAGGAGCTGACAACACACGTTCCTTTCCGGGCATTACCAGGAGCTCCATATTGTTTAATTCCCAGAGCGGCAAGCCATACTCGGCACTTTCTGCCTGTTTCTTCAGACGGACCACCGCTACCGGCTCCTCATCTGCGGTTACCACATAAACCGGTCTTTCCTCAATATGTTCACCGGCCTTGGTACCGTAGGAAATCACCTTGCCGTCCAGTCTTTCCCTCAGATAAGCCTTTAACTGCTCTTCTCCCTCCAGGGGCCCCAGCTCCACGGGCTTGGAAACCTGCAGGATTCCGTCCACATCCTTTCCGGTAAACAGCTCCAGAGTCCGGTCCATAAACAGCTTCGGACGGGTCTCATCATACACTTTCTGATAATTCTTCAAGAATCCGTAAAACCATACCAGCGCACCCGCTAACACCAGGCAAAGGACCACGCTCCAAATGATTAAAAAAATCCAGTAAATCTTCTTTTTCGGTTTCGTATTCACCTGGCACCTCCTACTTTGTCACCACAAAGGCTGTGGGCATATCACGGGAACCCTTGATGGAACAGTTATTCACAATCTCTTCCCCTTCATAAGCCATGGAAGAGGACATACCGCCATCCAGGTTTGCTGCATTCACCGCTTCATATTCCAGCATAATCTCAATCAAATCCAGATAGGTTGCGCCCAGAGAAGAGGTCTGCCTTCCTTCGATTACCAGAAGAAGCACGGAACCATCCGCTCTCTGACCGATTGCGGTCCGGGGATTTAAGCCTCCTCCGGTACCGGTGGAAGGAACCGCCTCACCATTTACTACCAGTGCGGGACCAAAGGTAACCGCATCGCGGAAGCCCTTTTCCACTGCCTCCCTGCCGGTCATTCTGCCGCAGATAAATACATCATTCTTGTCAAACCCGTAAATATTATAGGTACGATCCAAATCACCGTAAACCAGCTCTCCCTCCGAAAAGACAATCCCCTCCGGAAGTCCTCCCTTGCCGAATCCGTTGTCGTCATTGTAGCGACCACCATTGATACCTGCAATGGCATCATACTTGTCCACCAGCTCAAGCAGGGTCATGCCGGCCTTATTCTTGTCGAACTCATTACAGATGCCTACCTTTACCCTGGAAGGATCCTTAATAATCATCATCTTTCCCTTATAAAGGGCACCCTTTACATCGTAGATTTCAATATCGGCAACCTGCTCATCCCCTTCGGTGGGCTCCTCAATCACCACCAGATTGGTATCCGTACTGATCTCACCCACATCGATTACATTGCTGGAAGCAATTGCCTCCACCTCCTCCTTCGAAAGGAACAAATCAGCCAGAAAACCTGCCGCACTGGTCTCCCGGACCGAGGTTACGAACAAATCCCGCACCTGGGTGGAAGGTCCCCTTGAAACCATGTATATCATAATCAGGAAAGCAACCAGCACAATCACCAGCGTCACCGCCAGCCACAGCATGAACTTTCCGAATAGATTCAATGCCTTTTTCATACTTTTTTACTCCATATCACAACAAAATTTGCAGTATCAACTAAGCATTATACACGAAAGAGGGAAAAATGCAACAGATTAAAAACCAATCTCAGCCCAGCAGCTGAATCGCGCGGTCAATTACGCTGTCCTCAAATCCTTCGTTCAGCAGCGCCGGGTTTGTATCACCATACGGTAGCCTCTCA
>CALYSH010000212.1 GCA_945485625.1 uncultured Lachnospiraceae bacterium
TCTGCCAGCTGTGGTCCGCAGGCGGCAGAGCCCACGCCTGCCATCTTATCATCCACACAAATCACATTGCTGTCACATTTTACCAGTTCATAATTATGTCTCTTCTCTGCCAGCTCTTCCTGGGTATACTCCGAAGCATTAAAGGAAAATCCATCGTCTGAGGCAAATGTAATCTTGATTCGTCCGTCCGTAACCTGCATATGCTTACAGCCATAATGGGAGGAATTCTCCTGCGGTCTGATATAATCCTCATGCATATTGGAGATACAATCCGTAAAATTACCCATATAGCTTGCCTGATGCTTATCCACATAGCTTTCATAGGGGCCATAGCCATAATAAGCTACCTGATCAAATCGTTTCGGCAGAAACAGGCGGATACCAAATCTGGGAAGGAAGGTAAGCTTGTTTGTCGCCTCTGCCTTACACTCCACATCCATTCCTCCGGAAGTCAGTACATATGTTACATCCATATATGTGAAGGGCTGATGAATACTCCAGCCAAAGGATTGTCTGTGCCGGATTTCCACACCTCTGCCCGTCTTCAGAACCTCTGTATCATATCCCTTTGTCACATAGTCATTTAAATGTGCCCGATACCAGTCTCCCCGCATACCATCATTATCAATAGGTGCACGGAAGAAGTTAAACTGCAGAGGTCTGTCCAGGAGTTCCTCGCCCTGTACCTGAATGGAATCCATGGCAGATATGCGCTTATTAAAGCAATATCTCACGATACCGTAATCCACAATAACCTTCAAGGCTTCCTCCGTTACAGCCGCAGTTCCCGGATCCGCTTCCTTTTTCTGCCGTTCCATAAGGGCATTGTCCTTGGCACCGGCACTGATTTGTATCTGGTCAAAGCAGATTTCATATCCTTTTTTACAGTAAGACAAGTTTTCCTTTGCCCGGAAAATAAATCGGATATAAGCTTCCCTGCCTGCATACTCCTTTGCTTCCGGAATCGTGATATCCATACTGCCCAGTGCCGGCACATCCAGTTCAAAGGTCTTCCCCTCTCTCTTGCCGCCATCATAGGTAATTTCGTAACTACCTTCCAAATACTCTCCCGCATTCATATGACAAAGCAGACTCTTGATGCGGTATTCGCCCAGGTTGTCACCCTTTTCCACACGGACCGGCCGATACACCTGCTTCACCTCATACAGACCGGTATGGGGCGTTCTGTCCGGATAAGTCAATGCGTCCATACAGAAGTTTCCGTCGTTGTGGCGCTCTCCAAAGTCTCCGCCGTAACCGTATTTCACCTTGCCCTCCGGCGTTACACCCTGAATCACACTATGATCGCTCCACTCCCAGATAAAGCCTCCACAGAATCGCTCATTGGAATGGAATACCCTGTGATAATCCTCCAGGTCTCCCGGTCCGTTTCCCATGGCATGACAATACTCACACAACACAAAGGGTCTTGGGTCTCGAATCAGCCAGTTTGGCATCTCCTCCGGAGAAGTATACATCTGAGAAATCACATCCAGTATCCCATTGGACGTATCATCCAGGCTATGAATACTTTCATAATGCAGCAGTCTGGTATCATCCATTTCCTTCACACGCATGCCTGCAGCCTGCAAATTGGTGCCGTAACCGCTCTCATTGCCCAATGACCAGAACAATACACAGGGGCGGTTCTTATCCCTGGACACCAGGCATTCCGCGCGATCCACAATAGCAGTTCGAAACATTTCATCCGAAGCCAACAAAGCAATTCCGTTATATGCATTCTTGGCGCTCCACTTAAAATCATTGTATACCTCCACGCAGCCGTGAGCCTCCAGATCCGCCTCGTCAATCACGTATAATCCGTACCTATCGCAAAGCTGATAGAACAAAGGTGAATTTGGATAATGAGAGGTACGCACCGCATTGATATTATGCTGCTTCATCAACACAATATCCCCGGTCATCTGCTCCACCGTACAATAATACCCGGTATCCGGATAACTGTCGTGCCGGTTGACACCGCGAAACTTTACGGCTTTCCCGTTCACCTTTACAACACCGTTCTCCACAGCGATTTTGCGGAAACCTACCTGCTCTCCGATTCGCTCCTCACCCGCTGTCATATCCAGGCGGTACAACACAGGCTTCTCCGCAGACCAAAGTGCAGGTGCATCCACCGTAATTTCTTTTGTCACACCATCCTCAAATACAAAATCACATACCTTCCCACCCTGAGGATCATACAGAACTGCTTCCCCATCGCACCCCCATCCGGTCACCTGCAAAGTAGACTCCTTGAAAGCTTCACCGAATATGGTCTTGATACAAAAATCCCGAACGCACTTTTTCGGACGACTCAGTACATAGACGTCCCTAAAAATACCGGACAGACGAATCTTATCCTGATCCTCCAGGTAAGTTGCATCACACCACTTCAGCACCGCAACGGTGATTCTGTTTTCTCCCTCCGTCAGGTAAGGCGTGATATCAAATTCCGAGGTGGCATGGGACACCTGAGAATATCCCACAAAGCTCTCATTTACATACAGATAAATACAACTGTCCACACCCTCAAAGCATAGAATCCGATTCATTCCGTCAGCCGTATAGCAATAGGTCCGGCTATAAATGCCTACCGGGTTTTCATCCGGCACAAAGGGAGGATCATATGTAATAGGGTAACATACATTGGTATACTGGGGAATATCATAACCGTGCAGCTGCCAATTTGACGGAACCGGAATGGTATCCTCCAACTGCTTCTTTAAAAAATCATCCTCCAGATCAATCACGCTGTCATAATAAGCAAACCTCCACTCCCCGTTTAAGAGTTCAAACTGTTTGGACTCCTCTCTGCCAAGGAACGGATTCTGTTCTTTCGCAAAAGGGATAAAATAACAATGCTTCTCCAGAGTATTTACATGAAGCCTCTCCGGATTTTCGTGATAAATCATTTTGCTCTTGGGCGAATTTTTCGCCGAAATCTTCTCTAAATTCATAATACCTCCTCAAAATGTATATGATTCATCCAATACATTCAAATATCGTTCTACCGGGAATCCCTTATACCGGGAGTTGTTTTCCCCGAACAAATCTATCATCCGTCGCACGGTATCCATAGACGCCTGTACTGCCTCTGTGAAAGAAACACCTGATAAGACCTTCCCCATAAGCACTGCCGAAAAAATATCCCCGGACCCGGGAAACTTCCCCGGTATTTCCTCATAATCCAATTGAAAATACTTGTTTTGTCGATGGTCAAATCCCACAACTGCTCTTCCTCCGGAAGCACTTCCCCGGGCACTGGTAATCACCACCGATTTTGCCCCCTGCCCCCTCAGACGCTCTATGATTTCCTGGTAATTTCCCTGCAAAGAGGAATCCAGATACTGCTCCATTCCTGCCAGATAAGCCGCCTCCGTCTCGTTTGGCAGAATATAATCCGCCACCGAAATCAGCCGTCTCATCAACTTCACCGTCTCCTGTGTCATTCCATTGTATAGCTTCCCATAATCCCCCATAATCGGGTCCACAAAAATCCTGCTACCCT
>CALYSH010000213.1 GCA_945485625.1 uncultured Lachnospiraceae bacterium
CTTCAATATTTCAAAAAACTCCCGCTGCATCAAAGGATCCAGTCCGCTGGTGGGCTCATCCAGAATGAGCAGGTCCGGATTGCTTTGCAGGGCGCAGACAATTCCTACCTTTTTCCGGTTTCCGAAGGACAGCTCATCCACCTTCCGGGAGGAATCCAGCTGGAGCCGGTCACACAGTTTTTTGGCCTCCTCCGCACAGTCTTTTTTTCTAAGATTTGCGGACAGCTTCAGGACATCCTTTACCCGCATGCCGGGATAAAAGACTGCCTCCGACGGCAGATACCCGATCTGCTCCAGAACAGAAATATGGTCTTTTACAATATCTTTTTCGAAAATCCGGGCCTCCCCCGAGGTGGGAGCGATTAATCCCAAAAGCGTGCGGATGGTGGTGGATTTCCCGGCCCCGTTCGGTCCGATAAATCCGAAAAATTCGCCCTGCTCCACGGACAGGGAAAGGTCGATGATGCCGCGGGCTTTTCCGTAATACTTGGTCAGATTCGTTGTTTGGATGGCTTTCATTGATTACTCCTTTCGCAGATAAACGCTTTTCCAAAAGTCTATCAGTTTTTTGAAATCAGCTTCCATTTGGTCCATATTTACATCGCCACGTCGCACCATTTCCCAGAGATACCCCTCGGATGCCCAGTACATATCGTGATACATCATGGGAATATCCAGACCGGGGATAAATTGTTCCGGATCAAGGTTTAGGCGTGTTTTGTCCGCCTTCAGGTGAAAGTATTTGTGATAGCTTTCCTGGATGGCAGCAGAGATATCAGCATCCGTTTCATAAAACGCCTTAATCACAAAGTTTCCCATGTCAGGATATAAACGAATGATTTCCATCTTTGCCTTTCTGCATTTATGATAAGCTGCTGCCTTTCCGCCGGCAGGGTAAAAAATCTTTCGTTCATGGTATCCTTTCTCCTCTGTTGACCGATTTGGTTAATTCCATTATAAGGGCGTTGCCCGATTTTGCGAAGACCCGATTTATGACAATTTTGAGGATTACGACAAGTTATTTGAACATGAGAATAGGTGGTGACATAAAGGTATACTTTTGTCATGGGAATGATGTATAATGGAGAAGCGAAGAAGTACGAAGTATGGGAAGGAAGAGTGACTATGAAGATTAGATCTTTCTATGTTTGAAATAGCAGATGAAGCATGTGCAGTAGCGAATGCAATAGATGAAGTAAAAAGGAAGGCGACACGTATCATTGCAGGGAATGAGGAGGATGGTGTGGCGAAGTTTCTGATGAATCAGTGGTTGGAATATGGTGAACAATAAAGGGGCTGCCACACTCGTGCGACAGCCCCTGATTGTTTGCGTGTTTTAGAACGTTTCGTATGGTGCAATACCGATTGCATATTCTACTGCTATCGCCACAAGAACGACGAGTAAGGATACGATGAAGCCGTGGAGCATGGGTCTTGCACCGGACTTGCAAAGGGATTTAAAGTTGGTGTTCAAGCCAATTGCTGCGAGAGCGGCAACCATTAAGAATTTGCTGACAGTCTTCATTGCTGCGGTCAAGGCTGCAGGAAGGAGACCGATGCTGGTCAAACCGGACATAACAAGGAAGAAGACGATAAACCAGGGGAAAATGGACTTAATGCTTACCTTTGCCGCCTTGCTGTCTGCATTCTGCTTCTTTTTGATATGGAGGTTGATTGCCGCAAAGACCAGAACAGCGGGGATGATGGAAAGGGTTCTGGTCAGCTTCACCATGGTTGCAAAGTCGCCGGCCGCTTCACTGAAGGCGTAACCGGTTGCCACTACGCTGGAGGTATCGTTTACTGCGGTACCAGCCCATAAGCCGAAGGCTGCATCGGACAGACCCATCCACCGACCCAGAAGAGGAAATACAACAATCATGACAGTATCAAACAGGAAGGTGGCGGACATGCCGTATGCGATGTCCATATCGTCCGCTTCGATTACGGGAGCGATGGCGGCGATAGCGGAACCGCCACAGATACCGGTACCGGCGTTGATCAGGCTGCTGGTCTTCCAGTTCAGTTTTAATGCTTTGCCAATCAATGCACCAAGACCGAAGCAGGTTGCGAGGGTGAAAATCATAACGGTAAGAGAGAACTTACCAACGGTTAATACGGTTGTAATGTTTAGGCTTGCACCCAAAAGAATGATGGCAAACTTTAAAAGCTTCTTGGAAGTAAATCTAATACCGGGTGCAGTGACCGGACCGGGTTTTCGGAATGCATTGACGATCATACCAATGAACAGTGCGATGACAGAAGCACCAATGATGTGCAGACCGGCAGCATTTTCCAGATTTTCCAGTATTCTGGCGATAAAAGCGATTCCCAGCGCCAATGCGACTCCGGGTATTAAGGAAATAATCTTTTTCATATGACCTCCTGAAATTTCGTTCTTTTTTCTTTTTGCGTGTTTATTTTACTATTCCGCTGTGATAAAATAAAGAAATAGATAAGAATATATTCATTCCATTTTGTTATAGATAGGAGAAATCGATGGAACAAAAACTGGAAACCTTTCTGGTGCTTTGCCGTACCCTGCACTACGGGCGGGCAGCGGAACAATTGCATTTGTCCCAACCGGCAGTGAGTAAGCATATTCAGGCACTGGAAAGTCAATATGGGGTGCAGCTGTTCTCTTACACCGGGAGGCGCCTGACAAAGACCAGACAGGGGGAAATTCTGGAGCAATATGCAGAATCCCTGCAATACAATGAAGAAAGACTTTTGGAGCAACTGCGGAAAGAGCCCCACAGAATTCTTCGGGTAGGAGCGACAAAGTCCATTGGCGATTATGTTCTGTTGCCTTATATTCAACGTTTTTTGTCCCAGTCCCAAAACCGAATTGAGCTTCTGGTAGACAATACGGCTCATTTGTTAGAACTCCTGAATCAGGGGAAACTGGATTTTGTGGTATCGGAAGGTATTTTTGACAGACAGCATTACGATTGGATGTTGTTTCGGACTGAACCCTATGTGGGAATCTGTTCAAAGAACCATCCTTTTGCCGGAAAAATCATTCCTGTATCTGAGCTGTTCACAGAGCGGGTAATACTGCGGGAGAAGGGGTCCGGTACCCGGGAGATTCTGGAACGGACGTTGCTGGCAGAAGGGTATGATGCGGATGCTTTTGCGGAACAGATTTGTATCAGTTCTTTTGAGATTATCAAGACATTGGTCAGTGATGGGGGTGGCATTAGTTTCTTATACGAAGCTGTGGTGAAAAATGATGAGAGGCTTGGACGCTTTCTCTGCCCGCCATTGACGGGAACCCATGAGTTTAATGTGATATTCTTGAAGAACACGGATGCAGGACGGACGGCAGGTCATTTCCTTTTTCCTGACTTAGAAATATAGGAGGGTGGAACAAATCCCTTTGCATAGAGAATCCATTTTCAGAATGGATTGGAAGCAAAGGATATGGAGAGTTGTAAAAGGAAGATTTGAATTAACGTAGAAAAAGTTGTAGAATATGGAGTAGAAAAAATGCATTTTGTCCAGGCTAAGGG
>CALYSH010000214.1 GCA_945485625.1 uncultured Lachnospiraceae bacterium
ATAGAACTGGATGCAGGGGATTTCTCCGAGACCGATAAGAATCTTCAGTATGTGGAGATGGACGATGTACTGGCGCCCGTACCGGAATTCCCTTATAACTGGCAGCATGTGAGGGGAAGTAAGCCCTTCCGTATGAAAATCAATTGTAAGGCACTGGTTGTGGTCAGCAAGGATACCGGTGAGGTGACGGAAGGAAAGGCCATTGCCTATGTGGATGGCAAAAAGGTTCTGGAAATTGATCCCAAGATTGTGGGCTGGACACACTGTACGCCTCAGATTCTCTTCTCTGATAAGGAGGCAGCAGACCATGAGGTAGTGATTGCCATGGACGAGGGCTGTGAGGAGAAGAAGCTTACCATTCTTGGCTTTGGATATGTAAAATAAGGAGTAATCAGATATGATACTGGCGCAGAAGCATAATGTATGTGATTTCATAGTAGAAGAGGAAGCTTTTGAGGGAGTAAAGCGGATTGCGGAAAAGGTAGCCGCAGATGTGGAGCTGGTATGCGGGTTAAAGCCGGAAATCCGGGGAAATGCTCCGGCACAGGCGGATGCCTGTGTGATTGCGGCAACCCTGGGAAGGAGCTCCCTCTGTGAAGCACTTGCGGCGGCAGGGAAAATTGACGTAACTGCCGTAGAGGGGAAAAGAGAAGTGTACTCCAGAACATTGGTGGAAAATCCCTTCCCCGGAGTAAAGGAAGCTCTGATCATTTTGGGAAGCGATAAGCTGGGTACCATATACGGTTTGTTTTCCCTTTCCGAGGCAATAGGAGTAACTGCCATGGTGGAGTTCGGGGATGCGGTTCCCGCTCATAAGGATGAGCTTGTTCTGGACAAGAGCATAGAGACGGTTTCCAAGGAACCCAGCGTAAAGTACAGAGGCTTCTTTATCAATGACGAGTGGCCTTGCTTCGGTAACTGGGCAGTGAATCATTTCGGCGGAATCAATGCCGCCATGTATGACCATGTGTTTGAATTTCTGCTTCGTATGAAGGGTAATTATATGTGGCCCGCCATGTGGGCTTCCAGCTTCCCGGTGGACGGACCCGGAAGCCTGAATGAGGAGCTGGCGGATCTGTACGGTATTACCATTGCGTATTCCCACCATGAGCCCTGTCTTCGTGCCAGCGAGGAGTGGGACCAGGTGAGAGGAGAGGGTACCCGTTACGGAAATGAGTGGAACTTCTATACCAACAAGGAAGGGTTGACCAATTACTGGGCGGATTCCCTGAAGCGCAGCGGAAAGTATAAGCATCAGATTACCATTGGTATGCGCGGGGAGAGAGACAGCTCCATGCTGGGCCCCGATGCGACCCTGAAGGACAATATTGATTTATTGAAGGATGTTATCACCACCCAGAGAAAGCTCATCGGTACCTATGTGAATGAGGATGTGGACAGTGTTCCCCAGCTTCTGGCTCTCTACAAGGAGGTGGAGGCATACTTCTATGGCGATGAAAACACCCAGGGCCTGAAGGAATGGAAGGAACTGGAGAATGTAGTATTCATGCTCTGTGAGGACAACTTCGGTCATATGAGAACCCTGCCTACCGAAGAGATCCGTGGTCACAAGGGTGGCTTCGGTATGTATTATCACTTCGATTATCATGGGGGTCCGGTATCCTACGAGTGGATGCCCTCCACCACCATGGCTCTGACCTGGGAGCAGATGACACAGGCCTACGATTACGGTATCAGGGATGTATGGATTGTCAATGTAGGTGATTTGAAGGGAAATGAGGTAGCACTTCAGTATTTCCTTACACTTGCTTACGACTTTGAAACCTGGGGCAGCAGTGCTCCGGGCAGCTGGCAAAAATATATCAGAGAATGGGCGGCTTCCATATTCCCTAACGCGGGCAAAGAGACGCAGGAGAAGCTGGCAAACCTGTATGTGGACTTTGTGGAAATCAATGCCATGAGACGTCCCGAGTGCTTAAGCAGCAATACCTATCATCCCTGCAACTACCATGAGGCGGACCGGATGCTGTCGAGAGCATTGGAGCTTCAGAAGAACTGTGAGGAGGTATACAGGAGTCTGTCGGAGGAAGAACGGATCGGATGCTACAGTATGATATATTATCCGCTGATGGCCAGCATGAATCTCTTGAAGATGCAGCTGTATGCGGGTAAGAATGCCTTTTATGCTTCTCAGGGCCGTAAGGTTGCAAACCGCTACGGCGAACTGATGCACAGATGCATTCTGGAGGACAGAAGGTGGTCTGAGGAGTTCGGTGCCTTCCGGGACGGAAAGTGGAAGGGCATGGAATTGGAGCAGCATGTAGGATTTACCAAATGGAACGATGACGGCTGGCGTTATCCCCTTCAGATGGTGGTGGAGCCGGTAACAAAGCCCAGAATGAGTGTATCCAGAGCAGATGATGCTTTTCTGGCAGTGAAAAACTATGGTTCTCCCATGTGCATCCGGATTCCGGATTTCCTGAGTGAAGGCGTTGAGTTCGTAGAATTGGAAATCTCTAATGATGGTGTGGGCAGCTTACATTATCAGATTCGTCCGGAAACGGGGGAAATGCCGGAGTGGCTTCATCTTTCCTCTATGGAAGGGGATGTGGAAGAGCTGGTGAAGGTGTCTGTCTGCTGTGACCGTACCGCATTAAAGGCAGAGCCGGAGGAGGTACGTCTTTTGGTTTCTGACGGAGATACTACGGTAGCGGTAGAAATCAAAGCCAGAAAGACCGAATGCGACAGCCTTCCTGCCGGAACGCACATGCCCATCAATGGTGTGGTAATCATGCGGGCGGAAAACTGGTGTGACAAGAAGGATGTGAAGGGGGCAGCATTTACCTATTTAAGACGGCATGGCAGAAGCAGAGGAGCCATGAAGGTGCTTCCCTCCACTGCTGATTTCACGGAGAAAACAGAGGCACCGAAGCTTACCTACTCCTTCTTCGCAGAGGAGGCCGGTGAGTATATGGTGGAGCTGTGGACCTCCCCGGTAAATCCCTCGGAGAATAAGAGACCCTTGACAGCATTGGTTTCCAATGGGCAGGGACAGGAGAAGCCGTTTGAGATTTTGAGCAGCGAATATGCCCCCGGAGAGTTCAGGGACCGCATCTGGAGCGAAGGGGTATTGAATCAGATTCACAAAACCGTTGGCACTCTTCCTTTTGAGCAGGGAGTGCAGAACATTACCCTACAGGCCGTGGAACCCGGACTGGTATTGGAAAAAATTTTAATCTATCAGACAAAGAATAAACCCAAGGCATCCTATCTGGGACCCCTTGAGAGTTTCCAAAGCGAATAAAGGAGGAAAAAAATGAGTGTTATTGCAAAAAATCCTATTATGTCCGGTTTTTACCCGGATCCATCCATGTGTGCCGTAGGTGAAGATTACTATCTGGTGAATTCTACCTTTGCATATTTTCCCGGTTTATCCATTATGCACAGTAAGGATCTGGCTCACTGGGAGCAGATTGGCAATGTACTGGACAGGGAAAGCCAGCTGCCTCTGAAGAATGCAGGTCATTCCCAGGGCTTGTTTGCCCC
>CALYSH010000215.1 GCA_945485625.1 uncultured Lachnospiraceae bacterium
CTTCAGCGTTTTTTTCAGATGATGAGGTGCCTCGTACAAAATAATGGTACGGCTCTCCCCGGACAATTCCTCCAGTAATTCCCTGCGCTCCTTCCGGTCCGTTTTCTCCGAGGGCAGAAAGCCTTCAAAGCAAAATCTCCTGGTGCTCAGTCCCGACAGGGTAAGTGCGGTAATACAGGCCGCAGGACCGGGCAGGGATGTAACGGGCACGCCGCTCTCCCGGCACATGGCTACCAGCACCTCTCCCGGATCCGATATGGCCGGTGTTCCCGCATCCGTAATCAATGCAATATTCTGTCCGTCAAGCAGCTGATTTACCAGCTGTCTGGCTTTTTCCACCTTATTGAACTCGTGATAGCTGGTCATGGGCGTGTGAATATCAAAATGATTCAACAGCTTCACACTGTTTCTGGTATCCTCGGCAGCAATCACATCCACACTCCTTAAGGTTTCCACCACACGGGGGGTCATATCCCCCAGGTTTCCGATGGGCGTGGCACATAAATACAGAGTTCCCGCCATAACTCCTCCTAATATCCGTATATATCATAGATTTCCGGCATATATACCCCGGGCTTTTCGTATATAATCAGCGGCTTTTCCACCGTCATCCGGGATTTCCCTCCACGGACGGCCTCCAGCAGAACCATGTTTGGTTCCCTATCCACGTAAGGATACACCAGCTGCATGCGTTTGGGCTCCAGCTTATATTCTGACAGCGTTGTCATAATCTCGGCCAATCGGAAGGGTCTGTGTACCAGAAAGAAGTGCCCGGAGGGCTTAAGCAGTCTGGCCGTGGCAGCAACCACATCCCGAAATGTACATAAAATCTCATGTCTGGCAATGGCCTTTGGCTCCTCCGGATTGGTCAGCCCATGCTGTCCGATCATATAGGGAGGATTGCAGGTAATAATATCAAAGGAAGCAGCCGGGAACAAACGGTCTGCTTCCTTAATGTCTCCTGTTACAATGGAAACCCGGTCCTCCAGTCCGTTTAAGGCGACACTACGCTTCGCCATATCCGCACTTTCTTCCTGGATTTCCAGGCCGGTCAGGTGGGCACACCGGGTTTTTCCCGCCAAAAGGATGGGAATAATCCCGGTTCCGGTTCCCAAGTCCAGCAGTACATCACCCTGTTTTGCCTTCACAAAGCCGGAAAGCAGCACCGCATCCATACCAAAGCAGAATTTATCCGGATTCTGTATAATCCGATATCCGTTTCTCTGTAGGTCATCCAGACGCTCATTCCTTTTCAGTATGCTCTCCACTGCCGGTTTTTCCTTCCTGACGATTCCTGTTTCTGTCGTAATGTCTGTTACGGTTTCTATGGTTCCCTTTCACATTCTCCTCACGGTTCTGTCCCGGCTCACGGTTCTGTCCCGGCTTGCGGTTCTGTCCCGACTCGCGGTTCTGTCCTGACTCACGGTTCTGTTCCCGGGCTTCCTCCCGATTCTCCTGATTTCTCTTCGGTTTGCCGTCTCTGCGACCGTGGGAGCCCCGTTCCGGTCTTCCCTCCGTCTGTTCTCTTCCTTTATTATCCGATTGATTGAATCTGCGGGCACTGCGTCTCTCCTGGCGTTCCTGACAATTGTCTGCCTTTTCCTCCGAATTGTTCTGCTTCTGAGGCTTTCTACTCTCCGTATTTTCGGAGATTTCTTTTTCTTCCTCCTGCTCCAGACGTTCCAGCTCCTTCATCTCCTCATTGGACAGGTCAATCTGCTCCTTCTTTCCATGACGTTTTTTAAACTGCAGGTCCTCCACCTTGTATTCACGGATTTCCTTCTCATCGTCCACATCAACAATGACCTTAACCAACTGACGGAGAACGTTGACACCGGATACTTCTCCTTTCAGGCCATCCACTGTGGTTACATAATCGCCGATTCCGGGAAGTCGTCTGTTCAATTCCTCGTAGGTGTCCTCTTCATTCTTAAGGCAGCACATCAGTCTGCCGCAGACACCGGATATCTTGGTGGGATTTAGGGAAAGATTCTGTTCCTTCGCCATTTTGATGGATACAGGCACAAAATCTGCCAAATAGCTGTGACAGCACAGGGGTCTGCCGCAAATACCGATACCGCCCCGAATCTTGGTTTCATCCCGCACACCAATCTGTCGAAGTTCAATCCTTGTCTTAAATACACTGGCCAGATCCTTCACCAGCTCACGGAAATCGATTCTTCCGTCAGCAGTAAAATAAAACAATACCTTATTATTATCAAAGGTGTATTCTGCATCAATGAGCTTCATCTCCAGCCCATGCTTCTGAATCTTCTCCTGACAGATTCGGAATGCCTGCTTTTCCTTCTCTTTATTGGAAGCTTCCTGCTCCAGATCTCTCTGGGTAGCAATACGCAGTACCGGCTTTAACGGCTGTACCACCTTCTCCTCTTCCACCTCGGAGATCTCAGACATCACCGTACCAAACTCAATGCCTCTTGCGGTTTCCACAATCACGTGGTCCCCTCGCTTTATCTGAAACTGCAGGGGATCAAAATAATAAATCTTTCCCGCAGTACGAAAACGAACTCCAATTACTTTTACCATAATCTATCTACCTCACTGTTTCTATATATCGCTCCAAATATTTTATCATATACCGTTCGAAAAAGCCACCTTTTATTGGTTTCTATCCGTTCTCCTTCATCTCCAGAAGCAGAAGTTCCATGGTTAATTCGAAATTCACATTGGCATCCAGACGCTTCTTTGCTTTTTCCAGAGCATCTATCACCCGCTCAATCCCTTCATAGCTGGTTCGTTGTGCAATCTTCCGGATGGTCTGGGTTTCCTCCTTAAAAATCAAATGATTTACATCGTTGGTTGCCTTAAATAACAGCACATCACGGTACCAAACCGCACAGATATCCAGATAATCCGTTATATAAAGCTTGTACTCGGTAATTTTCTTTACCGCAGCCATCATTTCGTACAGCTCCATCTCCTGTACATATTTTAACATGGACAGTGCGTCCGCCTTGATATTCTCGAAATCCTCACTGGAGGCCAGTGCCTTGGCCTTTCCCACATTTCCTCTGGCAAAGGCTACGCATACCTCCGCCTTGTAATCCGTAACCTGCAGTTCCTCCATCAGGTATTTCCGAATCAGTGCATCCGCCACAGGTTTCATATGTAAGACAACACACCGACTTAAAATGGTGGGAAGCAAAGCATTGATATTAGAGGTCAAAAGCAAAATCACAGTATATACTGGTGGCTCTTCCAATGTCTTAAGCAGTGCATTCTGCGCCTGGGGCGTCATCTTGTCCGCATCATTCACAATATATACCTTATATTTACTGCTATAGGGCTTAATCGCCACATCTGAATTCAACTGCTCACGGATATCATCCACACTGATGGTGTTGGGCTTCTCATGGGTGATACGGATGATATCCGGATGGTTGTCAGACAATGCCTGCTTACAGGAATGACACTGCCCACAGGAATCCTTTCCGCCCTGTTCGCACTGCAGAGCCGGGG
>CALYSH010000216.1 GCA_945485625.1 uncultured Lachnospiraceae bacterium
TAATCAGACGCTTTGTCCCCAAAGGCTCACGCATTGAAGATTATACAGAAGAACAGATACAGTATATCGAGGATTGGATAAATAACTACCCTCGAAAGCTGTTCGGTGGTCACTCGTCAAACGAACTTGCACAAATTTCGGGCACAATCCCATAAACGCGGAGAAAATGAATAACAGACTAGCACCGCGCCCACTCCCTCCGAAGGGGGGCGTTTATAAAAGTGCGTCAAAAATGCAATATGCACAATAAATAAGCATCATAAAAGCCTGTTTATTGTGCATTATTCATAAATCGAAGTTATTTTTGCATTTTATGTTGACATTTTCACTTGTAAAGTTTAAAATAAAAGAGTAATAAGAAATACGGCACAAAACCTAGTGCCGAGGGGCAAATGGTTCAAACGTTTGAACCAGGAAAGAGGGGCTGCCAGACCGTAAACGTCTGTCCAGAAGCCCTGTTCTCCATTGGCATCGTACTGCTCCGGAGCGGCGAAGCTTCGGTTCAGAGACGGGTTTTTCTCCTCCGCAATGGCAAGATTTGCTGCCGCGCCGAAATCAATCAGTTTGACGGTACCGTTTTCCTGAACCAACAGATTGGAAGGGCTGATGTCCCGGTGCAGCACCCCTGCCTTATGAACCAGAATCAGATCATCGATGGTATTGCGGAGCATTTTCAGAAGCTCCTGTTCCTTGGGGTGATGCTTCTGACAGTAATGCTGCAGCGTTTCCCCCCGTACAAACTCCATGACAATGTAGGCGGTGTTGTTTTTCTCGAAACAATCGTACACTTTGACAACCGTTGGAATATTCTGGAGCATCGCCAGAATTCTGGCCTCCCGGATAAAGGTTCTGAGTCCCAGGTGGTAATAGCCGCCGCAGTCGGGCTTTGTGGAAACGGTGTCCGTTTCGGAAGTGTCCCGCTGGCAGTAGCAGTCCGGATAATATTCCTTGATTGCTACGGGAATATCCAGAACCTGATCCCAGGCGGAATAGGTAATGCCAAACCCTCCCTGTCCGATAACGGTACCAAGCTCATATCTGCCGTTTTGAAGAAGCGTCCCTTCCTCCAGCTGGCTGCCGACGACAAATACCGCAGGGTCATATCCGCAATGGGGGCAGATTCCTTCCCGGTCTATTTCCCGCATACATCTGGAGCAGTAGTATTTTTCTCCGACATTCACTGTAAAACACCTCTCAGCTCGGCACCTGTGACGGCATTGGCACAAAAGTGCGTTGATTTCTTGTGAAAGCTATGGTACAATCTACATAATAACATTTTTGAACCTGCTGGAAAAGAGGGATACAGAATGTCAGAACCGAATCCTTGCCTGACGCAGATGTGCATTGAAATTCTGAAAAACGGCGGCACACTTTCCGATTTGCCAAAAGAGAAAACCCCTACTTTGTCCGATGTGCTGAATCTAAATCTTGGTAAAATGAAAAAACCTATTAAGACCATTGCGGAATTGGCGGGACTGAATAATGCTTCCATGCACAAAATTCTGGGAGGTGAGATGCACCCCACCAGAAACACCCTGCTTCGTCTGGCTCTTATCATGGAACTGCCCATTGAAACGACCCAGGTTCTTCTGAAAGCAGGGAATCGCAGCCTGCTCAGCGGCAGCCGTCCCCGGGATCTGATTATCATGGAGGGACTTGTCCACAAATGCGATATTGGTTACGTGGACAGTAAACTCCAGTGCGCAGGATTCAACGATCTGTTTTCCAAGCAGGATTGAATGCAGCCTTTTTTACAAAAAACCGCCGGTTACGGAACCGGCGGCTTTTTGCAATGCTACTTCTTCCGGCCTATCTATAGAATACCATCTTCCTGCTGTTCCTCTGTTGCCTAAGGGGCAATAGCCTTTCTTCGAAATCGCATTATAGAGTTAACGCGATAAGGAGTGAAACGCAAAAGGTCGTGAGCACACCAAGCACGAAGAAAAAATATTCTCGACCTCTTTGCTTTTTTACCACAAGGTTTATTTCAGCCAGCCTGGCTTTGCTACCTGTAGAACAACACTGTTATCGCTCCTATAGACAACGCTTTCAACCAAAATTATTCATAATGCGAGGTTTGTTGACCCGGTACATTTCGTGTGTACACTTTTTATCGTATTATATACAAATTGTATAATTATTGCAAGTAGTGTTGACTAATAAGCCGTATTATTTTGTAGGTCTGTCAATGATGTGTTACACATCAAGGAGAGAATTGAAAACAGCTTTTGAAGATAACCCATTGCGTGATTTCATTTGGATAGAATAAATAAAGCTTTGTTGTAAGATACGCTTTGAGAATCGCGTATCATGATCGAGTGATGATATTAACGCGCTTGCGTTTTTTGCAGAATTACCCTCATGTAGATTTCATACTGTCGCATGTCTTTTCGCATAAACAATGGAATTGCGCTGCTCCATTAGGCGTGTTTCACATTGCAAACACAGATATCTGCCTCACGAACCTCCCATTATAACCCATAAAATTGCGAACTCTTACGGTACCCGCTCAATCCCTACAAGCAAAAGAGCCTCGCTATATTCATGATTTAGCTGTTGTAGCAGACTATGTATCGTCCCCAGAAGCCTTCAATATGATTTTCTCTTCTCGAGGAAACACAGTAATACATCTTTTAATGCAATTTGCATAAAATATTGTAGCACGATAATACTAGAAATGCAATTTGCATTTTTGGTTGGTTGATGAAAATACTGCGTTTTTCTATAATTTTTTTACTTGAGGTCCTATTGGGGGTGATTGCCATGCAACCAGAAATTGACTTTGCTCGTATTGGAAAACGAATCAGAAGCGCAAGACAGGAAAAAGGACTTAATCAAGCTGAGCTGGGAAGGATGGTTGGTTGCTCCAACAATCACATGAGCCATATCGAAATCGGCCAGACGAAAGTATCGCTCTCCATGCTCCTTAAGATATCTTGTGTTCTGGATAAAGATCTGAACTACTTCCTTTTGGATACCCCGTTCACTCAGCGTGATTGTCTTATTGATACGGAGATTGCTAACAAGCTTGACCGTTGTAGTCCTACGACATTGGTTGCCGTGAGCAGAATGATTGACATTCTCTTGGATCAGCAGCAAACATTATCTGTTGAGCAGATTTAATGTTTCCACTGCACATATCGAATCTGCAATTCAAAAAAATCAAAAAAATGGAAACCCGTGGTACAGTTCGTCGTTCTGTGAACTGTACCACGGGTTGTGATTATGTTTGTCTATAGGACACGACCCACAACTTGGAAGCCTGCCTGCGCCGATATGACCCTCGGTGCGTATTTCTGATTATAGGAAATCATCACCGGCTGCATATACATGGTGCCATAGCTGTCGGAAAACGCTTCCCGCTGATCTTCGTCCGGCTCCTGCTCGTCGTATACCTTGATGTAGCCCTCACCGTCGTAAATGAAGATGCCTACCTCACCGATATTCACCCGGTCACATTGCTTCACCCAGACGA
>CALYSH010000217.1 GCA_945485625.1 uncultured Lachnospiraceae bacterium
GGCAGAAATCTCTTATCGGTTTCACGGGAAGGATACCGGGGAGGGGGATGTGATTAAGGGCACCTTCGGAATTGTGAGTAATTGCGGGGAGTACTATGTACCCTTTGTGGTTTCTGTGGAGCCTGCTGTATTGGAATCCTCCATCGGTCCCATTAAGAATCTGTTTCATTTCGCAAACCTGGCCAAGAGTAACTGGAGGGAAGCAGTCAGAATGTTTTACTCTCCGGAATTCCGGAATATTTTTACCGGAAGTGATATGCAGCATTATGAGAGCTACCGCGGCTTGTCCGCCGTTACCGGGCAGGAACAGAATGTGGAAGAGTTCCTGATTCAGATAAACAAGAAGCAGAAGATTGAATATTTAGTGGAGAATTCCACTCTGGAGCTGGATCTTCCCGAGGCGGAGGAGATGACGGAAGCGATTGTCCGGGATATTAAGATTTCCCGAAACGGATGGGGGTACACCGCTTTAAATGTCGAATGCGACGGGGATTTTCTGTTTGTGACCAAGGATGTGATCCTTGAGGATGACTTCCTGGCAAACCGGTATAAGCTTCAGGTGTATATCGACCCTGTGGCACTGGTTCCCGGAATCAATTATGGACGGGTTGTTCTGTTTAATTCCTACACCTGTGTGGAAATTGAAGTGAACGTAAAGACCAGTGAACCCATTATCACCAATCGCGGCAGGCTTACGGAGAAAAAGAACAGACTGGCCATAATGAAATCCTATCAGAGATTTCGTATGAAGAAGGTGAATGCGGCCACCTGGATAAAGGAAAACAATCGATTAATTGACAATTTGATCGCTGCGGATGAGAAGGATGCAGTGGCTCGTCTCTACAAGGCTCATCTGTTAATCACGGAGGAACGGATGAATGAGGCCGGTTGGATGTTAGATCATACCAGGGATATGCTTTTGCAGGAGCAGACCTCTCTTCAGCGGGGGGAAGAAGCGGAGTTTGCTGCCAAGTGGTCTTATTACCTCTATCTGACCACATTGACCTCAGATGACACCGCCTACATCCGTCAGGTGACTTCCGAGGTGGAGAAAAACCAGAAACGATATCCCGGAAGCTGGCAGTTGGCATGGCTTTTGATGTATCTGTCAGAGGAATATAACCAGTCACCGATCACGAAATGGAATTTTCTGGAAAAGCAGTTTTACAATGGAAGCACCAGCTTTGTGATTTATACGGAAGCTTTGATTTTATTGAACAATAATCCGTCGCTGCTTCGCAAGCTTGACCTGTTTGAACAGCAGGTCATCCATTACGGGGTGAAGCAGGATGTGCTTAATTACGAGGTGGTGGAGCAATTTTTGTATCTTGTGGGCAAGGTAAAGGGATCTCCGGTACTGGTGGAGCGCATCCTCAGTAATCTTTATAACAAAAAAACGGATGTGAAGATTCTGCAGGAGCTTTGTACCCTGTATATCCGGGATGGAAAGGTAGGCCCGGAGTATTTCAGATGGTACAGGCTGGGAGTGGAGGAGCAGCTTCGAATTACCAATTTGTATGAGTATTATATGCTCTCTCTGGATATGGACGAGATGCATCTGCTCCCCAAGGCAGTGCTTTTGTATTTCTCTTACCGAAATCACCTGGACTATGAGCGAACTGCATATTTGTATCATTATATTCTGGAAAACCGGGAATTGTGCGGTGAGTTGTATCATACCTATGAGGAGCGGATACAACAGTTCGCCCTGGATCAGATTAAGAAGGGACGAATCAGCAGACATCTGGCTTATATTTACAGCACCGTATTAAAACCGGATATGATCGATGAAGACAATGTGGAGGCTCTGTCAAAGCTCCTTTTTGCCAACCGGATCTGTGTCAGTGATTCCAGATTAAAGAAGGTACTGGTGTATCATCCAAACTGTCTGGTGCCGTCAGAGTATCCTCTGACAGACCGGGAGACCTGGGTTTGCCTGTATGGAAATGACTTTGCAATCTTCTTTGAGGATGCCTTCGGCAACCGCTTTGCAAAAAATGCGGAATATACTCTGGAAAAGCTGATGCTTCCGGGAAGATATACAAAGAAGCTTGCAGAGTTCATGCTGGATAATCCGGAATTGAATTTATATCTCTTGGAGAATGACAGGACTGCGGACCAGCCTTCCGACGTTCGTCTGCAAAGAATGGAGCGGATCATCCGGGATGAACGGATTCAGGACACGGTGAGACATTCCTATGTATTCGAATTGCTGGATTATTATTATGACAAGGATTGCATGGAGGAATTGGACCGGCTTCTGGAGGAGACGGACTGGTCCGGTTTTGAACAGAAAGAGCGTGCACAGGTGCTGAAATACATGGTGCTTCGCGGAAAGTATCAGTCGGCTTATAGTATGGTGGAGCAGTTCGGTCCCTATTTTGGGGAGCCTGCCATTCTGCTTCGTTTGGTGAATGCAAAACTGGGCGACTCCGATACAGTGGAATCCCCCTTGCTTACCGCTACGGCGTCCTATGTGTATGAGCGGGGAAAATATAACGGTGGAATCCTGGAATATCTGTGCAGAAACTACAATGGACTGTCCAAGGATCTGCGGAATTTATGGAAGACGGCAAGGGAGTTTGGAACGGAACCGGTGGAGCTGACGGAGCGTTTTCTGATTCAGATGATGTATTCCGGGGCCTTTGTGGGTGAGCAGATGGAGATATTCCGGTATTATGTTTCACAGGGAGGAAGAAGCGACGTGAAGGAGGCCTTTTTCATCCGTTGCAGCTATGACTATTTTGTGCGGGAGAAGCTTACAGACCGCTTCCTGTTCTGCGAAATGAACCGGTGCAGCCGGGACGGAATGAAACTGAAAAAGGTTTGTCAGCTGGCGTACTTAAAGTATTGTGCGGAGAATTGGCCGGAGCTGGAGGAATCCATGCTTCCTCTGATGGAGAGGTGCCTGAAGAATATGCTGGCACAGAAGATACATTTGAATTTCTTCCGAAGCCTGCCGCTTCCCGACGGGCTGGAAAATGAACTCAGGGACAAGACGATTGTGGAGTACACCGCAAAGCCCGGTGCCAAGGCCAGAATTCATTATGTCATCCAGAAGGAGGAAGGGGACTCCGGAGAGTATCTGTCGGAATATATGCGTGACGTTTACGGTGGGGTATGCACCAAGGAGTTTGTTTTGTTCTTCGGGGAGACGCTTCAGTATTATGTCACGGAAGAAGCAGACGGTGAGGAGCAATTGACCGAATCCGATTCCGTACAGAAGAGTGAGATGGATTATGTACGCCAGGAGAGCCGTTTCGATAAAATCAACGATGTGATTATCAGTAGGACCATGGAAGATTATGATGCACTGGATGAGGCATTGGAGGATTATTATCGGGCGGAATATTACAATTCCCGGTTATTTACGTTGGAATAAGATTGGATTGAGAGAGAGGAACTGTTTTCGTGAAACCAGGCAGCAGTCAGAATATCATAGTGGGTTATGATGTGGGCAGTCGG
>CALYSH010000218.1 GCA_945485625.1 uncultured Lachnospiraceae bacterium
GTTTGTCTTTGAAATGAATGCCTATCCGGGATTTTTTATTGCGGGGGCGGTGGCAGCAATCAGTCTCACCGTATTGTGTGTGAAGTATCTGGACTATCAGAAGGAGTGGGAGAAGGTGCTTCGCGCATCCAATCGACTGGTGCAGCTTCAGAATAAAGTAAAAATCCGCTATGTGAACAATTCCGGCTTACTGGATTATCTCTATATTAAATATCAGGTGGATTCCGCAGATAAGCTGGCCGCCAGATGGAAGGCGTATCAGCAGGAGAAGGAGGAACGCAAGCAGTATGCAGAGGCGGAGGCAAAAATTGAGTACTACCAGAAACAGCTGGTGGCTCAGCTGTCCCGTTATCCCATCCATGATCCGGACCGCTGGATGAATCAGGTGGATGCCATTCTGGATGCCAGAGAGATGGTGGAAATCCGTCATGAATTGATTTTGCAGAGACAGTCTCTGCGGAAAAAGCTGGATTACAATCAGGAGATTCTGGAGAACGCCAGAAAGGAAATAATGGATTTGGTGGAAACCTTCCCGGCTTACGCCGAGGAGATTATGGAACTGGTGGGCAGATATGAATAGGGATTTGTTGACTTTTGCGTGATGGCGTGATAATATGTCAACGTGCTGTGGGAGCAGTACAGAAGGTTTTTTTGCGAAGGGTAAGGGGAGCCCGGTTACAATAAACTATTTTCGCAAAACGAAAAGGAATGGAGTAAATATGAAAAAATTAACAGCATTTGTTGGAACACTGGTTTTGGCAATGAGCCTTTTGACCGGTTGCGGTTCTTCCGCAAAGACTTTTACCGTAGGATTTGATGCAGAATTTCCTCCCTACGGTTATCGCGCTGACAACGGTGAGTATGTAGGCTTTGATTTGGACCTGGCTCAGGAGGTATGTACCAGAAAGGGCTGGGAGCTGGTAAAGCAGCCTATCGACTGGGATGCGAAGGATATGGAGTTATCCTCCGGCGCTATCGATTGTATCTGGAACGGTTTTACCATTAACGGCAGAGAGAATGACTACACCTGGTCCGTACCTTATGTGGACAACAGTCAGGTAATTGTTGTGGCTGCAAACTCCGGTATTCAGACTAAGGCTGATCTGGCAGGTAAGATTGTGGCAGTTCAGAAGGATTCCTCCGCACTTGCGGCACTGAATGACGAAGAGAACAAAGAGAACATTGCATTGAGAGATTCCTTTGAGAAGTTGATTGAGTACGCTGATTACAATACCGCATTCATGGATCTGGAGCAGGGCGCCGTAAACGCAGTTGCAATTGATATCGGTGTTGCACAGTACCAGATTTCCCAGAGAGCAGAGGGCGCATATGTAATGCTTTCCGAGCAGCTTGCTTCCGAGCAGTACGGTATCGGCTTCTTAAAGGGAAACGAAGCACTGCGTGATGAGGTTCAGGCAGTATTGGATGAGATGGTGAAGGACGGTACCTTCATGAAGATTGCTGAGAAGTACTCTGATTTTGGTCTGACTGACAGTGTTTGTTTAGGAAAATAAAGAAAACAGGAACGGTAGAAGATGGATTTTGCGGCAGAATTATCAAAGTACATACCCATGTTTGCACAGCTGTCGGAGGGCTTTGTGGTGACGGTGGAAATATTTGCACTGACATTGTTGTTTTCCATGCCCCTGGGTATGCTTGTAGCCTTTGGCAGAATGTCCAAAATCCGGCTGATCCGTACATTGGCCAAGGTATATATTTCTGTCATGAGAGGAACTCCTCTCATGCTGCAGATACTGGTAGTATACTTTGGCCCTTTTTATATGTTCCGAATCAGTATGGGAACGGGTTATCGCTTCCCGGCTGTAATCATTGCATTTGTGATTAATTATGCTGCGTATTTTGCAGAGATTTATCGAGCCGGTATAGAGTCCATGCCTATCGGACAGTACGAGGCGGCAGATGTTTTGGGCTACAGTAAGGCCCAGACGTTTTTCAAGATTATTCTGCCCCAGGTAATCAAGAGGGTGCTTCCTCCGGTTACCAATGAGACCATTACACTGGTAAAGGATACTTCCCTGGCATTTACCATCGCCATTGCGGAGATGTTCACCACCGCAAAGCAGATTGCCGCGGCCAGCACCAGTATGGTTCCCTTAATCGGAGCGGGTGTGTTCTATTATGTATTTAACCTGTTGGTAGCAATGCTCATGGAGCGTATTGAGAAGAAGCTGAGCTATTATCGTTAGGAAGGCGTTGGGAGAAGATGCAGGAAAAGAAAGTACTTCTTGAAATGAATCATGTGAAGAAGAGCTTTGACGGTGTGGAGGTATTGAAGGATATTTCCATACAGGTCCGGGAGGGAGAGGTAGTCTCCATTATCGGACCCTCCGGCTCCGGGAAGTCCACCCTGCTCAGACTGGCCACCCTTCTGGATAAGATGGATGCCGGCGAACTGATTTATCTGGGCAAAAAGGCCGCAGAAATGAAGGAAGACAAGAAGGGGGAGAAGCATTGTGTGTATGCACATAAGTCCAGGCTTCGACAGATGAAGCGCTATTTCGGGCTTGTGTTCCAAAGCTTTCATTTATTCCCCCATTTTACTGTCATGAAGAATATAACAGACGCACCAATCCATGTGGCGAAGGTGCCTGCTGAGGAAGCAAGGGAGCGGGCGATGAAGCTGTTGGAGCAGCTGGGACTGGAGGATAAGGCGGACGCATATCCCCAGCAGTTGTCCGGCGGACAGCAGCAGCGTGTTTCCATTGCAAGAGCATTGGCGCTGCAGCCGAAGATTTTGTTTTTTGACGAACCCACATCCGCGTTGGATCCGGAGTTGACCGCAGAGGTGCTGAAGGTTATCAAGGAGCTGGCCAGGGAACATATGACCATGATTATTGTTACCCATGAGATGCAGTTTGCGAGGGAAGTTTCGGACCGCATCGTGTTCATGGAGCAGGGGGTCATTGTTCAGGAGGGAACGCCGGAGGAGATTTTTGAAACCTCCAATCCAAGATTGAAGGAATTTATTGGTAAATTAAATCTTTAATAGAGGAGAGAGAAAATGAGCGTACAGGAAATGAAGCCAATCAAAGAAGGTAAGGTTCGTGAGATTTATGACAACGGGGACAGTCTGATTATGGTTGCAACCGACCGTATCAGCTGCTTCGACGTGATTCTCAACAACATTGTAACCAAGAAGGGAACTGTGTTAACCCAGATTTCCAAGTTCTGGTTTGATATGACCAGCGATATCATCCCCAATCATATGATTTCCGTGGATGTGAATGATATGCCGGAATATTTCAGACAACCCCGGTTCGACGGAAACAGTATGATGTGCAAGAAACTGGAGATGCTTCCCGTAGAGTGCATTGTACGTGGATATATTACCGGCAGCGGCTGGGCCAGCTATCAGGAAAACGGTACCGTCTGCGGCATCCGCCTTCCCGAAGGCTTAAAGGAGTCCGATAAGCTTACCGAGCCCATCTAAACTCCTTCCAC
>CALYSH010000219.1 GCA_945485625.1 uncultured Lachnospiraceae bacterium
AGAAAAATAGACCAGTGGTACATCATGATTGGATTTTCCCTATTCAACCTGTTAAATTTGCCAAGATTTCCGTAGCTAGTTTCCGATCCATATCATTTCCTATGGAATGTCCCAGTCTTTCCCAACCGCGTATTCAATGTCTCCTTGATCCGAAGCTCTGTCTCTTGCAGATACTGAATTCTCTTCACGGTGTTTCTGACCTCGGAAATACCTAATTCCCTTTCTGCCTGATCCACACAGTTTCCCAACGCTCTTTGGATATTATACTCCAGCCACTCAACAAAGGAATATGCCACCCCTACAATATCCGCGTATCTCCTGAAACCATTATCATATGCCTCCAGATAACCGTCGAAGAACGAAACCATCCTGTCCATATCCAACTCACCGGTAACAATTCCGGCCCACTGCAGTGCAAGCTCCATCGTATGAGACACAGGGTTTCCGTAATCCAGACATTCCAGATCAATGACCCGGGGAGTTCCATTGTCCCACATCACATTCTTGGGATCCATATCCCCATCGGACAAGCATTCAATACCCGGCAGCAAAGCTCTCGCTCTGTTAAGTTCCCTTTCCACAGAAACGAGTTGTTCCTCGTTCTCTTCCAGCAAAGATGCAATCTCAGAATCTTGCTCTCTTGCCTTCCGTATGTAACCTTTCCAGTCGATATGACTGGGCTGTGGAGTCTGCGGTTCAACATTCCTCGGCTCAATGGCATGCATTCTTCCCAGAATATTTCCTGCTTGATAGCATTGTTCCATTGAAATATGATTCCAATCTGTAATCTGTCCCTGCTGCCATCTGAAAACATAAAAAAACTGACCATCGATATTTTGCATCTTTTTGCCGTGGAAAACCAACGCAGGTACAATGGGAATATCGCTTTTCTCAAGGCTCTCTTCTATCTTTTCTGCTCTCGCGTAATTTGCTTGTGCGTCCGGTCTTTTCATGATTTCCGAATTCAGATGCTTCACAGCATAGATCCCACGATCGGTTACCACCTTGTACATTCGATGCATAAAGCCACCGGATACACTTACTATCGCAACAACTGCTTCTCCCCATTCACACTCTCGAGTTAATGTTTCTATTTGTTCTATTAACGTTTTCTCTATCATTTCGTCTCCACCTTGATCAATACCGCCTACTTTTCTAGGATATCATGATAACGATCCACTATCAAGATAATCCCGAGAAGTCCCCCTCTACTCCGTTTCCTCCGATTCATATACTTTACTGTTTTCAAAAAAATTCCCCATTGACATACCGTCAATTATTTGCTATTATCAAATTCCCTCGCCTTTTGCGGGGGAACGATTTCATGCAGGTATCTGTCGGCACTAACCGACAGTCAGAATGCTGTGGCGGGCTGCCTTCGAAAAGGAGCATAATGCGTGCAGCATGAACGGTGTGAATGGCACCACCTACTTGGAAAGTAGATCGTAACATCTATACTACCAGGAGGAAACAGTATGATCAAAATGGAACAGGTTTGCAAGACCTATCGGATTGCAAAACGCGGTGCAGGCTTTACCGAGGCCTGCAAGGCACTTTTTCGCAGGGAATATGAAGAGATTCAGGCCCTGAAGGATGTCAGCTTTACCATTAACGATGGTGAAATGGTTGGCTATATCGGTCCCAACGGAGCAGGGAAAAGCTCCACCATCAAAATTCTAAGCGGAATATTGACACCTGACAGCGGCTATGTCTCCGTGGACGGCAGACTGCTTTGGAACAGCGGCACGAAAACCCCTCTGACAAAACAGGAGCGCTGCAGCCGGATCGAGCATGTAAGCAGGATCGGCGTGGTTTTCGGACAGCGATCGCAGCTCTGGTGGGATGTTCCGGTCATCGATTCCTTTGAACTTTTGAAGGATATCTATTCTATTTCTGAACCCGTATATCGGAACAATCTCGAGGAATTAACAGAATTGCTGAACTTAGGGGAATTGCTTCGGACTCCCACGAGACAGTTGTCTCTGGGGCAACGCATGCGCTGTGAGATTGCAGCTTCCCTGTTACATAACCCAAGCATCCTCTTTTTGGATGAACCCACAATCGGCCTGGATGCAGTAACAAAGCTTGCAGTCCGCGACTTCGTGAAGAAACGGAACCGGGACTACGGTACCACTGTCATCCTGACCACACACGACATGCAGGATATCGAGGCTCTGGCAAGTCGTATTATGCTCATCGGAAAAGGTCGTATTTTGATGGACGGTAGTCTGGAGGATATCAGGCGGGGCGGTGAAAGCATGGACGAGACACTGGCAGAGCTCTATCGCGCCTATGATATCTAGGGAGGATTGCATATGAGAAAATATCTTTCCTTTTTCAGACTTCGCTTAGTGACCGGTCTGCAGTACCGCACCGCGGCACTGGCGGGCATGGCAACCCAGTTCTTTTGGGGCTTTATGGAGATCATGGTATTTCATGCTTTTTATGAGGCGGATCCTTCCGCATATCCCATGACCATGCAGGCAACCACATCCTACGTCTGGCTTCAACAGGCATTGTTGGCTTTTTTCGGAGCCTGGATGTTTGAAGGAGAAATCTTTGATCTCATCAAGAATGGCAATCTGGCCTATGAATTGTGTCGTCCGGTGCATATTTATGATATGTGGTTTGCCAGAAGTGTTGCCCTCAGGTTGTCCAGAGCCTTCCTTCGATGTATCCCTATATTGGTGGTGGCTGTATTTTTACCGGAGGGCTATGGACTCGGGCTGCCGGCTTCCTTTAGCGCATTTCTCTGGTTTCTGCTCTCATTGGTATTGGGGCTCCTGGTCATGGTATCACTGAATATGATGATATTTGTAGTGTGCGTTTTTGCCATATCCGGAGACGGGATTCGGATTATGTTCTGCTCAATCGTTGAAGTCTTGTCGGGACAGATTATTCCATTGCCTTTTTTCCCGGAGCGGGTACAACGCATTCTGGAATGGAATCCATTTGCCTCCACCGGAAATGTTCCTTTTCGGATTTACAGCGGCAATCTATCCGGGACAGAAATGGTTCGGGCAATTCTCATCCAGATTTTCTGGCTGGTTTTACTGAATGTGCTGGGCAGACTGCTTGCCGCGAAAGGTGAAAAAAGAGCGGTGGTACAGGGTGGTTAACAGAACACGAACAAAACGAGACGTGTAACCTATGTCTGTTAAGCTTAACAGACCAGATGACAGAAACAATGGAGAGGAACATGGAAAAGAAAACAAGTAATTTCAAGCTATATCTGCACTATCTGCAGATCATTATAAAGAGTGCCCTGCAATATAAAGCATCGTTTTTCATGATGGCATTCGGTCAATTTATGGTTTCCTTCAGTGTATTGATCGGCGTGTATTATATGTTTCAGCGATTTTCCAACGTGAAAGGGTTTACCTACAGCGAAGTCCTTTTGTGTTTTTCCATTATGCTCATGGAATTTTCTATTGCGGAAATCTGGGCGAGAGGCT
>CALYSH010000220.1 GCA_945485625.1 uncultured Lachnospiraceae bacterium
TTATATGTTATTTAATTACGACAAAACAAGTTATGATTTAATCAGCAGACACTATGTAAGGGATGCCGTGGATTATCTGGCAACCCGACGAGTCGCCGGACGCCATGTGATGGCCACGGGAAACCTGGTTGGCTGCCTATCCGCCATTACCCCCGTTGTGGGAGCGGAGAAGAGTTATCAAGCTGGTTTCGGTATGGGTTTCTGGGGCAACCTAACGACGCCTATCATGATTGTCATGGCATTGACTGGATACTGCATTTATCGTTGGAGACAAACTAGATGCCTGTCAAAATGGCAGTTCATCGAAATGCACTACGGAAGCCGGACCTTCCGTCTGATAACGACCATTATCAGCCCACTCTCTAAAATGGTGACAAATACCATCGGACCAGCCATTGCTACATATTTCTCCCTCCATTACCTGTTCCGTCATTCATTGATGCTTTCTCCACGGTCTGGTTTTCAATCGGAGGAATCAAAGACTGCTCCGTCTTTTTTGTGATTGAGTACAGCGAGCTGACGACCCGGAGGACAATGGCCGGCTTGGCGTTTAGGAGGAACATCAGGGACTTGTCGAATAAAGCATGAAGACCAACAGATAGACAAATGAGAAAAGAAAAGATGACAATCTTGTCGGCTACGGATTTTGGCGCTGCTGGTGATGGTGTCACCATGAACACGGATGCTATTGAAAAAGCAGTTGCCAAACTGGAAAAAGAGGGCGGGGGGGAACTCGTCTTCCCCGCCGGAATCTTCCTGGCTGGACATATTCGGCTAATAGACAATATGACATTGCGTCTGGAGCAGGGAGCCGTCCTCCGAGCATCGGGAAGAATTGCTGATTATTATCTCGATACGACACTTGATCTTCGAAAGTACAGTCAGCACTATTATTTTCTCCATGGTCGCGGTCTCCGGAACGTGAAGATTTGCGGTCCGGGAATCATTGAAGGAAATGGGCATTCGTTTTGGCAAGAAGAATATTATTGTGGTGCAAGGTTCGGGGAATTACCGACCGCAACATCTGTCCTGCAATATCATGTGCTGAAGCCGAAGGACGAACGACCAGCTTTGATCTATCTGGCTGATTGTACCCAAATCACTTTGGAGGATTTGACTATTCGAGAAGCCGCCGCTTACACAATCTGGGTAAATTCCTGTATGGACGTCCTCATTCGGAAGATCATTGTTCGTAATCCGTCATACGGTCCAAATACCGATGCCCTGGATATTGATTGTTCGCAGAATGTGGTAATTGAAAACTGCGATATCGAGACTGGCGATGACTGTGTTGCTCTCAAAAGTGATTATCATCGCGTGGAATCGAATAAAAGCTGTGAAAATATCATCATCCGATATTGCCATTTTCAGTCTCCGACTTGTGCCTTGCGAATCGGCTACGAGGGGGACGGCGATATAAGAAATGTTCTGTTCACGGATACGCTAATCGAAAATACGAAGCATGGCATTGACGTGCTTTCCATTGTTCCGGTCTGTCCGTTGCGGATTGAGCACGGAACGACGGTAGAGAGATGCCGTTTCGCAAACATACGAATGCGGAATGTGGGGCAGGCTTTCTTCATCTGGGCCGGCAACGAACCACCCCATACAGAGCATAGCGGACATCTGGAGGATTTTGTTTTTGAGAATATGGGAATCGAGGCTGTCGGCGCAAGTTTTATCGGTTGTGAAAAGCAAGGATCCATCAGAAAACTCATCTTCCGCAAGATAAGAATGCGGGTGGCAGATCTGCCGGATTGGGCTCCAACAACAGATTTTTCGATCATGCCCAGTCACTGGGGTGGCTGGATTAAGGCAGGCGGCTTGCACTTCCACAATGTTTCCGATGCTGATTTACAGGATTGCGAAATAAAATGTGAACAACCAGGCTTCATGCCTGTTGAGTATTCCTTTTCCAAAATATGACGATGGATGGTTCTATTTTTTCATCTGTGACTTTCGGCTTGTTTGGAGTGATTCTCACCGGGATGTCCTGGAGCGTCATTGGTACAATTATGAGCGACGCCCCCAAGCACGGAGTTCGCGCTGAAATCTACCAGGGAGTTTCTGCGTTCTTCGGAATAGTGGTCGGCATTATTGGAACGATTTGTGCCGGAGGATGCGGCGAGATCCCAGTGCTAGCGCTCTATCTGTATTTTTTTGTGGATGTTCTAGCGAATATATTGAATTTTACTGCGCTGCTTCTAATGTCAACAGCCATGCAGACTGGTCCCAATGGAGCTATTTGGGGAATAATCCAGTCGGCGGTGATCGCTCCTTTTGCCATGGGCATTGTCTTTTTCCATGTTGCAGCCACTCCATTGCGCTTCGGCGGCATTATCGCCCTTGTGGCGGGACTTCTTTTCTTTGCCTTGAGCCAAAACTCCAAGACGGACAAAGGAAACTCCAGTTGGCGCATTTATACTCTCATCGCCTTTGTTGCCACTTGTCTCCAACAATGCCTGTCTACTCTGCCTACGTACTTTGCTGTTTTCAACAATGTCCCGGCTTTTTTCCGCTGCATTGGATGCAGCACTGGAGTTCTTGCCGGCTTCGCGTTATGCATCGTCTTCTGGAAATCCCGAGAGCATGACTATCTCTTGACAGTAATGAAGACTCTCCGTCTGAAGTATTTATGGAAATATGTATTCATCGGTCAAATCGCTACCTTGCCTGTCAGTTACCTGCTTTTTTATCCTAGTATGCGGATTTTGTCCCAGAACAACATGGGCAGCCTCAGTTATCCCCTGACCATCTGTGCATGTATCTTGTCCTTCAGCATAGTGGCATTTTGGCATATAAAGGAAAAGATGACCGTCCCGCAAATCATGGCGCTGATTTGCTGTACACTGGGTATTTTCCTTTTCTGTGCCTTTTAAGAAACTTCCAAACAGGCGCAATTTACCGTTTTCTGACGTAAATACGCAGAATCGCCATCATGTTTTTCTGCCTGGATTCCCGTCAATGTATACAAAGGAATGTCATTGCGGCGGCATGACGTCCAACGCTGCATAAAGGGTGCACTGCTGCCGGGCGACCGAATCCTCTGGCACCACGACGCATATACAGACACCGTTCTGGAGCTGGCTCGCTTTCAACTGGCGGAAATATGAGGGCTGCGCCTGTTCTTTCAGGCGTGCATCTGTGCACAGACGGCTTTGACAAGGGGAGGCGCGCTGTGTCTGTTCGGGTCTGTTTGGAACCGGTCGCGACGCGGAGTGTGTCTCCCTTGTCACGTCATCCTGTAAAGACTCCCTCCCCGCCATGACTTGTCGCGTAGAACGGAGGGCTGGACGTAGTTTTGCAGCCAGTGGGCGATGGAGTCGCCCGTGGAATCCATTTCATCAGAGAACTCCGCAAAACGTTTTGAACTGTCTGGGATGCCGAATCCATAGATTCCAACTTTGCCACCGAAGCCTCGGAGCGTCCCCTCCCATT
>CALYSH010000221.1 GCA_945485625.1 uncultured Lachnospiraceae bacterium
TTACCTCCTTACGTTGTCATACCTTCTGCCTTAATACTAATGGCTTGTTAGGGAAATGTCAAGGAGAAATAAGCATGAAAATATGTGAAAATTAGACGAGGATATACATGAAAAGTGTAGCATTTCACAACCTGGGCTGCAAAGTGAATTCCTATGAATTGGATGTAATGCAACAAATGATGGCAGAAAAGGGATATGAAATTGTGCCTTTTTCTCAAAAGGCGGATATTTATATCGTAAATACATGTACGGTAACCAATATTGCGGATCGGAAGAGCAGACAGATGCTTCATCGTGCAAAGCAGTTAAATCCCGACGGAGTAGTGGTCGCCGTAGGCTGCTATGTGCAGACCGATACGGAAGGTGCCAGGAAGGATGAAAGCATCGATCTGTGCATCGGAAATAACAAAAAGAAGGATATTCTGCCGATTCTGGAGGAATATTTAAGGCAGAGGGAGGAAAACCGGGCGGACAAGACCCTGGAGGATACCACGGTCATTGACATTAACCACACCGATGAGTACGAGGAGATGTGCTTAAAGCAGACCTCGGAGCATACCAGGGCCTATATCAAGATTCAGGACGGCTGCAATCAGTTCTGCTCCTACTGTGCCATTCCCCTGGCCCGGGGCCGGGTACGCAGCAGAAGGCCGGAGAGCATTCTGGAGGAAATCAGGGGACTGGTGGCTTCCGGATACCGGGAGGTGGTATTAACGGGAATCCATATCAGCTCCTACGGACTGGATTTTGAGGGAGAACGGGTATATCGCGGGGAAAGCCGGCTGATGGACCTGGTGGAGCAGATTCACGAAGTTCCGGGACTGGACCGGATTCGTTTAGGCTCACTGGAGCCCCGGATTGTTACCATGGAGAATGTAAAGAGAATGGCTGCCCTTCCAAAGCTTTGCCCTCATTTCCACCTGTCCCTGCAAAGTGGTTGTGATGCTACCCTGGAGCGAATGAATCGCCATTATACCACCGCGGAGTTCATGGAGGGCGTGGAAGCACTCCGGTCGGTATTCGATAGTCCTGCCATTACCACGGATGTGATCGTGGGCTTCCCGGGGGAGACGGAGGAGGAGTTTGCTGAGACCAAGGCTTTTCTGGAAAGGGTGCATTTTTTTGAAATGCATATCTTCAAGTATTCCAAACGAAGCAATACCAGAGCGGCGATTATGCCAAACCAGGTAAGGGACGAGATAAAGACCCTGCGAAGTAATGAACTGTTAGCCATGGAGCAGGCACATTCACAGGAGTTTCGCAAAAAATATCTGGGACGGACTGCCGGGGTTTTGCTGGAGGAAGAGAAAACCATTGCGGGCAGGAACTACTGGCTTGGACACACCGGGGACTACGTGAAATTTGCGGTGGAGGCAGGGGAAGGGTATGCTTCCAATCAATTTGTACAGCTTACCGGTAAGAAATTTTTGACAGAGGAGATAATATTGGGTGAAGAAGCTATTGTTTTTTGATATAGACGGAACATTAATTGGAGATAGGGCCCATGGACACCGAATGCCGGAAAGTACCGGGAAAGCCATTGAGCTGGCCAGACAAAACGGACATGTCTGCATGGTCAATACGGGAAGAACCGACCGCCTGGTTCGCAACTGGCTGCCGGACCTGTTGGAATTTGACGGGTATCTGATGGGCTGCGGAACCATGATTGTATATGGGGATGATGTTTTGCTGCATCATACCTTTGATGCAAGGACGGCGGAGCGAATCATTGACGGACTGGACCGCTATCACATCGATGCATTGCTGGAGGGGCAGGACAACCTCTTTGTCAGGGAACCGGAAACCATGTACACCAAAACCTTCCGTGATTACATCATGGCCTTTAAGGACAAACGCTTCGGTGAATTCGGGGAAGCACCGGGACACTTTGACAAATTCTTCTGCTATGCAGACGAAAGAGAATCCGTGGAGGATTTCATGGCGGAGTTTGGCAATGTATTGGATGCCATTGACCGGGAAGGGGGATTCTTTGAGATTGTGCCGAAGGGCTTCTCCAAGGCCAGCGGTATGCGCTATATGGCAGAATACCTGGGGATTCCCATGGAGGATACGGTGGCAATCGGAGACAGCAATAATGATCTCCCCATGCTGGAAGCTGCAGGCTGTGCCATTGCTATGGGCAATTCCTCCAAACCGGTGCTGGACATTGCGGATTATGTGACCGCAGCTGTGGAGGAAGATGGTATCCGCAAGGCACTTGAGTGGCTGGGTGTCATCTGACGGTCTTTGACGGAGAGAATTGTGAGAAACAGGATTGTAATTTTGATGTAAAAGAGGTATTATTATTAAGACTGGGATATTATGATGTTAGGGACAAGAGCTCACATATGAGCGAGCGCATGTGTGGAAAGACCTTGGAACCTTGGTATCATATCAGCAATGACAGAAATGCGGGGTTTTTATATGCAGGATTTAGGAAACACACAATACTTTAAGGTAGAAACGGAGCCGGAAACCGGTGTGAAGGTGGTTTTGGCTACTGTTTATGAGGCGTTGTCCGAGAAAGGGTACAACCCGGTAAACCAGATTGTAGGATATATTATGAGTGGGGATCCTACCTATATTACCAGCTATAAGAATGCCAGAAGCCTGATTATGAAGGTGGAGCGTGACGAACTGGTGGAGGAACTGCTTGCTGAATATATTAAGAACAAGAATTGGAAGTAGGAGTTTACCATGCGGATAATGGGTTTGGATTTTGGCTCAAAGACAGTGGGTGTTGCAGTGAGTGATGCCCTGTTGATTACTGCTCAGGGTGTGGAAATCATCCGCAGAAAGGATGAAAACAAGCTGAGACAGACCCTGGCCAGAATAGAGGAACTGATTGAGGAATATGAGGTGGGAGAGATTGTGCTGGGTCTGCCCAAACACATGAACGCCACAGAGGGAGTCCGTGTGGAGCTTACCGAGGAATTCCGTGAGAAATTAGAGAGAAGAACCGGATTGAATGTTGTGATGTGGGATGAACGACTGACTACGGTATATGCGGACCGAATTATGATGGAAGCGGGAGTACGCAGAGAAAACCGCAGGGAATACGTGGATAAGATTGCGGCAACCCTGATTCTGCAGGATTATCTGGATTACAAGGGCATGCAAAAGAACGAGTAAGCAGGGTCTTGACCGGCCTTGCAGCGTAAGGGCAGGGGGAAAAGTATGGATAAATTGGAAAAGATTCTTTTTACACCCGAGGGTGAGGAGGAACCGGCAGCATTCTATGTGCTGGAGCAGACCCGAATCGGAGGTTACAATTATATCCTTGTGACAGATGAGGAAGAAGGCGATGGTGAGGCCTTGATTCTGAAGGATTTGTCCAAGGATGGCGAGGAAGAAAGTATTTATACCATTGTATCGGATGACGATGAGCTGGAAGCGGTATCCGGCGTATTCGCCAATATGCTGGACGATAT
>CALYSH010000222.1 GCA_945485625.1 uncultured Lachnospiraceae bacterium
GTATCAGCATCGATCCTACGTAATAGCATATCAGAATGTCGGGATTCCGAATGGAATGTATGTGGATGAAGCGAAGACAGGCTTTTCCTTCCGGGGCTATCGGGATTACCTGTTGTTGGGCGGCGGAAGTCACAGAACCGGTAAACAGGGTGGCGGCTGGGATGAAATCACTCAGTTTGCCGGGGCGCATTTTCCGGGAGCAAAGGAAAAATATCGCTATGCTACCCAGGATTGTATGTCATTGGACCATATCCCATATATTGGACCATACAGTAGAAAGACAAAGGGACTATATGTGGCAACCGGGTTTAATAAGTGGGGAATGACCTCCTCCATGGTGGCGGCAGATGTACTTTGTGACCTGATTACAGGGAAGGGGAGTGTCTATGCGGAATTGTTTTCGCCTTCCAGAAGGATGCTTCACCCACAGTTGTTTCTGAATGCGGCGGAAGCGACTCGGAATCTATTATGCCCAACGGGAAAGCGATGTCCCCATCTGGGCTGCGCTTTGAAGTGGAACCCGGAGGAGCATTCCTGGGACTGCCCCTGTCATGGTTCACGCTTTACAAAGGAAGGGGAGATAATTGATAATCCCGCAACAGGAAATTGCAGGTGGAAACACAATCGGTAACAACTTGCCCAATTCGGGAAACAAAAAAGAACATTTTAACTGCAATTTTCTACATTTACAGTTGCTGAATGCAGTAATAGAATATGTGTATACCGCATGGGATAAGGGGATTTCGTGCGGTAAAATGAGGTGAGTATGGAGGCTGAAGCAAGTGAAAACAGATTTAAAGAAAAAGTTGAGCTGGCTTTGGGAAAATATGGAAGGATGCAGGATCCTGTACATCATAGGTATACTCGGTACCGTTTTGTACAATGCCCTACAGCTGACTGTTCCGTATTTTTCCCAGAAGATTATTGACTTGTTTTTGACCGGTGAAAATGCGGCCCGGAATCTGATTGAGAAAAGGGAACTGTTTTATGAACTGGTCATTGCTATGGTGGTTCTGACAATCTTTCGAACCACGGTAGTGTATTTGGTATGTATGGATGTGGAGCATGTATCCCAGACCATGCTGTATCGGATTCGAAATGTACTGTTTCGAAAGATAGAGCATCAGGACATGAATTTCTACAATACATACAGAACCGGTGATTTGATGACACGTGTTACGGGAGATCTGGATGCAGTGCGACATATGGTGGCCTGGGTCATCCGTTCGGTGGTGGAAGCATTCTCATTGCTATTGGCTACTGCAGTCTATTTCCTGTATATGGACTGGAGATTGACTCTTTGCATGTTTGGTATTGCACCTTTTATGCTTGCGGTAATCCTGAAGTTTCGTGATAAGGTAGCACCCAGACACAGAGAGCTGCGTGAAAAGCTTGCACAGATGAATACGGCTGCACAGGAGAATATTTCCGGTAATCGTGTGGTAAAAGCGTTTGCCAGAGAGGATTATGAAATTCAGAAGTTTGATGAGTGCAACAGGGATTATTCCGAGACCAATAAAAAGACATCTAAGACCTGGCTCATTTATTTCCCTTATGTGGAAACCTTTGCAAACCTGATGCCTGTTCTGCTTTTGGCAGTGGGCGGTCTGTTTATTATCAACAAGCAGATTACCATGGGTGAGTATGTTGCATTCTCCAGTCTGATCTGGGCAATCCAGAACCCCATGCGTATGCTTGGTAATATTATGAATGAATTCCAGCGTTTCTCCGCATCTGCGGATAAGGTCATGGAAATTTATTATTCCGAGCCTAAGATTGTGGACAAGGAGGACGCTGTGGATCTTCCCGGTCGTTTTGCCGGCAAGGTAGAGTTCCGCAACGTCAGCTTCAAATATGAGGATGGTAAGCTTCCGGTACTCCACAATATTTCTTTTGTGGCGAAGCCCGGAGAAACGGTTGCAATCATGGGTGAAACCGGCTGTGGCAAGACTTCCCTGATTCATTTGATTCCCAGATTTTATGAACCTACAGAGGGTGAGGTTTTGATTGATGGAGTCAATGTGGCAGATATGAAGCTGGCTCAGCTCCGAAAAAATATTGGTCTGGCAACCCAGGATGTTCTGCTGTATTCCGATACCATCGACGGCAACATTGCATATGGTGATTCCCATCTTTCTCAGAAGGAAGTGGTAAAGTTTGCCAAGTATTCCGCAGCCGCACAGTTTATTTCGAAAATGCCGGAGGGATATGAGACGATTATCGGTGAACGCGGTGTTGGTTTGTCCGGTGGTCAGAAGCAGAGAATATCCCTCGCAAGAGCATTGGCAGTAAAACCTGCTATCCTGATTTTGGATGATACGACCTCGGCAGTGGATATGGAAACAGAGAAGCAGATTCAGCACAGCCTGAATGAACTGGACTTCCCCTGTACCAAGATTATTATTGCCCAGAGAATCTCTACCACAAAGTTTGCAGACAAGATA
This sequence comes from uncultured Lachnospiraceae bacterium, assembly GCA_945485625.1. Lineage (GTDB taxonomy): Bacteria > Bacillota > Clostridia > Lachnospirales > Lachnospiraceae > Acetatifactor. The sequence goes on from CALYSH010000222.1 coordinate 2,445, forward strand.
CTGGTGATTCAGGACGGACGTATTACAGAGTCCGGTACGCATGAAGAACTGATTGCTAAGAAGGGCTACTACTATAGCCTGGTGGCATTGCAGACGGGAGAGGAGGTATAAAAAATGGCCAGAAGAAATACTTACAAAGAAGACGAAGTTTTGGAAACCCCTTTTGACTTCCATCACCTGTTAAGAGCATTCGTGTATATAAAAAAATATGCGGGAAAGATGGTATTGGCCTTTACATTAAGTGCAATCGGTGGCATTACCGGATTGTTCTCCCCCATGATTACCCAGAAGGCTCTGGATGTGGCAATCCCCAATGAGGATGTAAAGATGCTCTTCATCCTGATGGGGTTACTGATTATTACCTTTACATTAAGCATCATTTTTACCACGATTCGCTCCCACATTATGATTGATGTAAGCCAGAGCATCATTTATGATATTCGGAAGGATATTTTTGGACATCTGCAGAAATTGCCCTTTCAGTATTATGATGACAGACCTCACGGAAAAATCCTGATTCGTGTGGTGAACTATGTAAACTCTGTTTCGGATATGCTTTCCAACGGATTGATTAACGTGGTGTTGGAAATCATGAATCTGGTGTTCATTGTAATCTTTATGTTTATTGTTGATGTAAAGCTTTCGCTGGTCGTTATGTGCGGTGTACCGATTCTTATGGTATTTATGCTGTACATCAAGAAGTGTCAGCGGAAAGCCTGGCAGCAGGTATCCAACAAAAATTCAAATCTGAATGCATATTTGCAGGAGAATATTGTAGGTGCAAAGATTACCCAGATTTTCGCGAGAGAAGAAGAAAATGCAGAAACCTTCGCCGTTCTGTCGGATAAATGTAAGGGTGCCTGGTTGAAAGCAGTACGCTATTCCAACATGGTATGGCCGGGAATTGATAATATTTCTGTTGTGGTAAGAGCTGCAATCTTGGTGTGCGGTCTGGTTCTCTTTGGTGTGGGGCAGACCAGTCTG
>CALYSH010000223.1 GCA_945485625.1 uncultured Lachnospiraceae bacterium
AATATGATACCGATTTTGGGGAAGAAGCTTAAAAAACTGTTGGTGTATTCACAGGCCTCGGTAACAAAGTATTCGCTGTGACCGATTCGCAGATTGCCCTCAATACTTTTTAACATACCCCCCACAAACAGGGTGGGGTCACAATCTGCCTTCAGGAGAATCTCGCTGATCATGGAGGTCGTGGTGGTCTTGCCATGGGTTCCGCTTACACCCACAGGCATGCCATAGTTCTTCATGACCTGCCCCATCAGTTCTCCGCGTGTCAGCATGGGAATCTTTTTTTCGGACAGGGCAATGTATTCCGGATTGTCCGGATGAATGGCACTGGTCAGAACCGCACAGTCAATGCCGTCGGTAATATTTTCCTTCCGTTGTCCATAAAATACAGTAATCCCCACATCTTCCAGGTGTTCACAGACAGGGCTCTTTGCCCGGTCGGAACCGGATACACGGAAGCCTGAGACGGCCAGAACTTCGGCAAGCCCGCTCATGCTTACCCCGCCGATTCCCACAAAATAAACGGAACAGGGATTTTTGAAATCAAGTGTATACATAATATGCCTCCATAAAAAACGCCGGTTCAGCATGCTTCCTTCATAATCGACCATGGCTGAACGGATTTAAATACATCTTATCATATCTTTCTGAAAACATAAATAGAAACAGTGAAAAATATTGATGGCAGGAGGATTTGAAATATTCGCACAATATTGGCAAAAACTGTGAATTTTAAATAAAAAAACAGAAACTTTCACATTTTTTTTGTGAAATAATATGTACTTTGGGGGAATGGTATGTTATAATTACCTTACCAAATTTATAATTGGAAAATGCTAGATAGAGGTGATGACATGATAAAAAAAGAAATGATAGCCATGTTGTTGGCTGGAGGACAGGGCAGCCGTCTTGGTGTATTGACTTCCAAGGTTGCGAAGCCTGCCGTGGCATTTGGCGGTAAATACCGCATAATTGATTTCCCGTTGTCAAACTGCATTAATTCGGGTGTGGATACCGTAGGTGTGCTTACACAGTATCAGCCTTTGCGACTGAATACCCATATCGGCATCGGTATTCCCTGGGATTTGGACCGCAATATCGGTGGTGTGGCTGTTTTGCCTCCTTATGAAAAGAGCTCAAACAGTGAATGGTATACCGGTACGGCAAATGCAATTTATCAGAACCTGGAGTACATGGAGAGCTTTAATCCTGAGTACATATTAATTCTGTCCGGTGACCATATTTATAAAATGGATTACGAAGTCATGCTGGATTTCCATAAAGCCAACGGAGCGGATGTGACCATTGCGGTTATGCCGGTACCCATTGAGGAGGCCAGCCGTTTCGGTATTATGATTACCGACGAGAACAAGCGTATTACCGACTTCGAGGAGAAGCCCGAGCATCCCAGAAGCAATCTCGCAAGTATGGGTATCTATATTTTCAACTGGAAGACCTTAAAGGAAGCTCTGATTGCCAATGCCAGCCAGTCCGGTCTGGATTTCGGTAAGCATGTAATTCCTTATTGCCATGAAAAGGGATGCCCGCTGTATGCATATGAATTCAACGGGTATTGGAAGGATGTAGGTACCCTGAATTCCTATTGGGAAGCAAATATGGAGCTCATTGATATTGTGCCTGAGTTCAACCTGTATGAGGAATATTGGAAGATTTACACAAAGAGTGAGATTCAGCCGCCCCAGTATCTGGCAGAGGACAGCGTGGTAGAACGCAGTATCATCGGTGAGGGTACTGAGATTTACGGTAAGGTGTATAATTCTGTTATCGGCTGCGGTGTTACCATCGGTAAGAATACGGTGGTACGCGATTCCATCATCATGAATGAAACCCGGATTGGAGATAACTGTGAGGTTTACAAAGCCATTATTGCAGAGAATGCAGTGATTGGTAATCATGTAAAGCTTGGCTACGGGGATGAAGTACCCAACGATACAGCACCTCATATTTATAACCATGGCATTGTTACAGTTGGTGAGAAGAGTGTGATTCCGGATGGTATTACGGTCGGAAAGAACTCCGTGGTATTTGGTGAAACCAAGCTGACGGACTATGAACATTCATTCCTTCCCAGCGGAAAAACTTTGATTAAGGCAGGTGAGTAATCGTGAGAGCAATCGGTATTATTTTAGCAGGTGGTAACAATAATAGGATGAAGGAGCTGTCCCAGAAGCGTGCAATCTGCGCTATGCCCATGGCAGGCAGCTACAGAAGCATTGACTTTACCCTGAGTAATATGTCCAACTCTCATATCCAGAAGGTGGCGGTACTGACCCAGTACAATGCCAGAAGCCTGAATGAGCATTTGAATTCCTCCAAGTGGTGGGATTTTGGACGTAAGCAGGGCGGATTGGAGGTTCGTACTCCCGTTGTAACAGCCTCCAACAGCAATTGGTATCGTGGTACGGCCGATGCAATGTACCAGAATATCAGTTTCTTAAGAAACAGTCATGAGCCTTATGTCATCATTGCACCCGGTGACTGTATCTATAAGCTGGATTTCGGAAAGGTTCTGGAGTACCATATCGATAAAAAAGCGGATATTACAGTGGTTTGCAGAGATATGCCGGATGGCACTGATTTTGAGAGATTCGGTACCGTTCGTATGAATGAGGAGTATCGTATTGAGGAATTCGAGGAGAAGCCTCTTCAGGCAAAGGGACATACCATTTCCTGCGGTATTTATGTAGTTCGTCGTCGCCTTCTGATTGAAATGCTGGAGAAGTGCGCCGAGGAGGATCGCTACGATTTCGTAAGGGATGTGCTGGTTCGTTACAAGGATGTTAAGAGAATCATTGGATACAAGATTAAGGATTACTGGAGGAATATTGCCTCCGTTGAAGATTACTTCAGTACCAATATGGACTTCTTAAAGCCTGAGGTAAGAAACTATTTCTTCAAGCAGTATCCGGATATTTATTCCAAGGTGGATGACCTGCCTCCCGCAAAATACAATGTGGGTGCGAATGTGAAGAACAGCCTGATTTCCAGCGGATGTATTGTAAACGGTGTGGTAGAGAATTCCATCGTTTTCAAGAAGAGCTACATCGGAAACAACTGTGTCATCAAGAATTCCATTGTCCTGAACGATGTATATATTGCTGACAACAGCTATATTGAGAATTGTATCGTGGAAAGCCATGGAACCATTCGCGCAAACTCCAAGTATGTGGGAGAGGACGGCATCCAGATTGTTATGGAGAAGAGTGAGAGATATCTCATGTAATTCCTTTAAAATGGTATAAATCCATATATGTGAAACAAAAGACCTGCCCATACTGTGTGGACAGGTCTTTGTATTGCAATAACAGTTGCATTTCGCGGCAAAAAATGCGACAATGAAATAATATGGTGGTGAAAGCCTCCCCATGCCGCAAATCGTCCAATTGTTTG
>CALYSH010000224.1 GCA_945485625.1 uncultured Lachnospiraceae bacterium
CAAATACAGCAATGCCAACATGAACCGGTTGATGTCGGGATTGGAAATAACCGGACAGAAGAAAGACACAGGTGACCCGGGTGAGCTGTTCAAAGATTTGGGCAAAGGCCGGAATGGCAGCTTTTTTTTGTCCGTAAAAGAAACCGTTGATACAGGAATGGGTACTGACAAAGGGAAAAGAGAAGGCAATGATTTGTAACAGAACGGTGCATCTTGGCTCAAATAGTAATTCGGATGCGATGAATGCTGCGTTGCGAAAAACCAGAAAACCGGTCAGGGCAGAAAGGGGCAGGGTCACCATTAGACCGGTTAAGATGGGGAGATACACATTTTCTCCGGGTTTTACATTTCGTTCAGCTACCAGCTTGGAGATGGCGGTCTGATATCCGGCGGCACTCAGGGAATAAGATAATGCTACAACGGGAGAAATCAGCTGATCAACCCCCATGCCCTCCTCGCCGAACACACGTGATAGATAAATCCGGTAAAAAAAACCGATAAAACGGCTGAGTAGTCCGGCAAGAGTCAGAATGGCGGTGCCGGTAATCAGGGGGTGAAGCTTTCCCGGAGCGGAACTGTTGCTATGTTTCATAATCACCTGAAATGAATGGAAATTGTTATATTATATTGTGGAAACGGCGGCAAAATGCTATATTGGTTTCAGAGGAAAACGGAATACTGTCATTAAGGGTATCCGGGGACATATTGGAGCAGAGAAGAAAATGATATATTTAGATAATGCTGCCACTACAAAGCCGAATCCGAAGGCGGTAGAGGCCATGCTGCCATATTTATATGATGCATACGGAAATCCCAGCGCAGTGTATTCTCTGGGGGCAGGTGCAAGAAAAGCTCTGAATCAGGCAAGAAGAACCATAGCGGAAAGTCTGAATGCCGGACCGGAGGAAATCTTTTTTACCTCCGGTGGCACGGAAAGCGATAACTGGGCGTTTCAGATTGCCTTGAAGCGAATGGAGAAAAAGGGCAGACATATTATTACCACGAAAATAGAGCATCATGGGATTCTGCACACCTGTAAAGCCTGGGAACGGCAGGGGTATGAGGTGACCTATCTGGATGTGGATGGGGAAGGCTTTGTTTCTCCGGAATCCGTGGAGGCAGCCATCCGGCCGGATACCGTCCTGGTGAGTATCATGTTTGCCAATAACGAAGTGGGGACAATAGAACCCATTGCGGAAATCGGTAAGCTGACCAGGGAAAAGGGTATTCTGTTTCATACGGATGCAGTACAGGCCTACGGGCATCTGCCCATTGATGTAGAGGCGCTTGGAATTGATCTGTTAAGTGCCAGCGGACATAAATTTAATGGCCCCAAAGGGGTTGGATTTTTATACGTCAGAGCCAGTGTCAAACCGGTGACCATGCTTCAGGGCGGAGCTCAGGAGAGTGGGTATCGGGGAGGAACGGAAAATGTCCCGGGTATTGTGGGCATGGGAAAGGCCGCGGAACTGGCCATGGATACAATGGAGGAACGAAGAGAGAAGGAAACCATGCTCCGGGATTATTTGATCCGGCGGATGCTGGCGGAGGTGGAAAGCTGTAGGTTAAGCGGTCCCCGGGAAAACAGGCTGCCCGGGCATGCCAGCTTCGTGATCCCGGGGATTGAAGGAGAGTCCCTGTTGATCCTTCTGGATATGAAGGGGATTTGTGCTTCTAGCGGCTCTGCGTGCACAACGGGAGCACCGGAGCCTTCCCATGTGCTGACGGCTATGGGTAAGTCGGAGGCGGAGGCAAAGGGATCTTTGAGATTGACCCTGTGTGCGGAGAATACCATGGAGGAAATGGACACCGTGGTGGCTGCGGTGAAGGAAATTGTGCAGAGGCTTCGCAGCATGACGGGTATGTATCGCTCCCGGGATTAAGAGATTTGCGGATGGGCAGGATGTGTGCAAAAAAATAACCTGTGATATCCGCTGATTGGCATAGGAAGGCATGGAGGATATATGAAGAAAAAAGTGGTAGTGGGTATGTCCGGAGGTGTGGATTCCTCGGTGGCCGCTCTTTTGTTAAAGGAACAGGGCTATGATGTGATGGGAGTCACCATGCAGATCTGGCAGGATGAGAATCCCTCCTGCAATATAAAGGAGGGCGGATGCTGCGGTCAGAAGGCGGTAGAGGATGCCAGAAGGGTGGCAGATACTCTGGGAATCCCATATTATGTCATGAACTTCAAGCAGGAATTCAAGGCAAATGTAATGGATTACTTTGTGGAGGAGTATCTGGCGGGAAGAACTCCCAATCCCTGCATCGCCTGTAACCGGTATGTAAAATGGGAAGCATTGCTTCAAAAGAGCCTTGCAATTGGAGCAGACTATATCGCGACCGGTCATTATGCAAGAATCGACAGGCTTCCAAACGGCCGCTTCGCCATTCGAAATTCGGTGACAGCAGCCAAGGACCAGACCTACGCGTTATATAATCTGACCCAGGATCAGCTGGCTCATACACTGATGCCGGTGGGGGAGTTTGAAAAGGGACAGATTCGTGAGATGGCCCGGGAGGCAGGCCTTGTGGTGGCAGGAAAACCGGACAGCCAGGATATCTGCTTTATCCCGGATGGAGATTATGGCAGGTTTTTGGAAGAGACGGTGCCGGACAGAGTCCCGGGACCGGGGGATTTTGTGGATGCGCAAGGGAACGTTTTGGGACAACATAAGGGAATAACCCATTATACGGTAGGTCAGCGCAGGGGCCTGGAAATATCCATGGGAAAAAGAGTGTTTGTGACGGAGATACGCCCGGAAACCAATGAGGTGGTCCTGGGTGAAAATGCGGATACCTTTACCTCCAGAGTCATATGTGATAAGGTGAATTTCATGTCTGTGGAGGGCCTTCGTGAACCAATGCGGGTAAAAGCAAAGATTCGATATAATCACCCGGGAGAGTACGGTATAATATCCCCATTGCCTGACGGACAGGTGGTGTGTGAGTTTGAGAAGCCGGTCAGGGCATCCACACCGGGGCAGGCCATGGTGTTTTATGACGGAGAGTATGTTCTGGGCGGCGGAACCATTGTATAATATTTTAGGAAAAGTGAAATGACCCGGAACGTATTCCGATATGTTGCTGTGACAACGTATATTTCCCACCATGAGAGAATAGAAGATGAGCACATTGAAAAATGCTGAGTTTACAACGAAAATGCGAAAAACCCATACCATCTACATGCCACAGATGCTTCATTATCATAATGAATTGCTTTGTGCAGCCTTTGCTTACGGAGGTTACAGGCTGGCGGTTGTTCCGGAGCAGGAGAAGTTTTGTAAGGAAACCCTCAGCATGATAGGGAAGGATTATTGTACCTGTGCAATCGGTATTATCGGGAATCTTCTGACCTTTGTGAAGGAAAATGATGCATTAAGAGACAAAATTGCTTTTTTGGAG
>CALYSH010000225.1 GCA_945485625.1 uncultured Lachnospiraceae bacterium
GCTTAACTGTAGCAGTACGAATACGATACAGACAAGCACGCCAGCCACAAAACATGTCACATTAAATCCTTCGCCGCCACCCAGAAAATCAGGAACATAGCTGTTAAAGATATTCAGGAACTTATCCGGCAGAGGAGAAATCGTCAGACCATTGAGCACGACATTTGCCAATCCACGGAATCCGAGGAAGCCTGCCAGAGTTGCAATAAAGGGTGGGACTCGCACAAATGCCACGAAGAATCCCTGAAAAATACCCACCAGAATACCTACAACTATCATAAATAACATAGCAAGCGGAATCGGCCAGCCCTTATTCACAATCAATGTACCGCCGATACCTCCGATAAATGCTACAACAGCGCCCACCGAAAGATCGACATTACCGCCGGTCAGAATACAGAACAGCATACCGGTTCCTAAAATAAATACATATGCATTCTGTGCAATCAGGTTATTTACATTCTGGGGAAGAAGAAGTTTGCCTCCAGTGAAGATAGCCAAGAGCACTATGACAATTGCTGTTACAATCACCATTGCATAATTAGTCAAGGTTTTTTTCACATCCATAATTCTTACGCTCCTTTGCTCGATTTCAAAATCTGTGCCATAATCAATTCCTGTGTTACCTCTTCTCCGCTCAGTTCTCCTACCATGCGGCCTTCATTCATGACATAAATCCTGTCACACATTCCCAGTACCTCCGGCATCTCCGATGAGATCATGATCACCGATTTCCCTTCCGCTACCAGGTCATTGATAATGCAGTAGATTTCATATTTTGCACCTACGTCAATTCCTCTTGTAGGCTCATCCAGAATCAATACATCCGGGTCTGCGAACATCCATTTCGCAAGCAGTACCTTCTGCTGGTTCCCTCCTGACAGGTTCCCTACATTCTGCTCTACCGATGGACATTTCGTCTTCAGTTTCTGTACGTAATCTGCTGCAATCTTATATTCCAGATCACGGTCGATCACACCACTCTTATTGCTGATTCCCTTAAAGTTCGCCATCGACGTATTCTCCCGGATCGTATTCGACAGCACAAGCCCGTTCCCTTTTCTGTCCTCCGTTACATATGCCAGTTTCTTCTCTATCGCCTCACGGATCGTCTTCAGTTCTTCTTTCTTTCCGTTCAGGTAAAGTTCTCCGCTGATGTTCTGTCCATAGCTGTGTCCGAAGATGCTCATTGCAAGCTCCGTTCTTCCTGCTCCCATCAGTCCGGAGATTCCTACCACCTCTCCTTTATGTACCTTCATCGATACATTATCCACGATCTTCTTGTCATGATAGATCGGATGATATACCGTCCAGTTTTTGACTTCCAGGCTTACTTCCCCGATTTTCTTCTCTTTTCTCTTTGGGAAACGGTCTGTCAGGTCTCTTCCCACCATTCCTTTTATGATCCGGTCCTCATTGATCTCGTCTACATTTTTCGTAAGTGTCTCAATCGTGGAACCGTCTCTTATGACCGTAATCTTATCCGCTACGTAGGAAACCTCATTCAGCTTATGCGATATGATGATTGACGTCATTCCCTGCTTCTTGAACTTCAAAAGCAGATTAAGCAGCGCCTTTGAATCCGTCTCGTTTAAGGACGAGGTCGGCTCATCAAGGATCAGCAGTTTCGCATTCTTCGACAGCGCCTTGGCAATCTCCACAAGCTGCTGTTTTCCGACTCCGATATCCTTGATCAGCGTCTTGGAGGACTCGTTCAGTCCTACCATACGCAGATACTCATCTGCCTTTCCGTATGTCTCATCCCAGTCAACTGCAAACCGCTTTCCTCTCTCATTCCCGAGGAACATGTTCTCACCAATCGTCATATAGGGTACAAGGGCAAGCTCCTGATGGATAATTACGATTCCCTTCTCCTCGCTGTCCTTGATCTTTTCAAACTTACATACGTCTCCTTTATAGATGATGTCGCCCTCATACGTTCCGTAAGGGTAAATCCCGCTCAAAACATTCATCAGCGTGGATTTTCCGGCACCATTCTCACCGACCAGAGCGTGGATCTCGCCTTCTTCCACTTTCAGATTTACGTTGTCAAGCGCTTTCACGCCCGGGAAAGTCTTGGTAATATTTTTCATTTCCAATAATACTTTAGCCAATGTTTTTACCTCCTTCTCGCCTATGGTTTAAGATACCGGTCACATCTTAATCCTTTTTGCTTTCCTTCTTGCTCACGATATCGAATACTACAGCGATCAGAAGAACGACTCCCTTAACAACCTTCTGCCAGTTCGCATCCACACACATGATGGACATACCAAGGTTGATGACACCAACCAGAGAAGCACCGACCATCATTCCTGCGATCGTACCGGAACCGCCGTAAGCAGACACACCACCGACCATACATGCACTGATGGCATCCATCTCATAGTTATTTCCGGCAGTCGGAGTAGCAGAGGTCAGACGAGCCATAACGACCATGCCGGTAAAGGTAGCAAGAATTGCCATATTCAGATACGCCAAAAAGTAAATCTTCTTTGTATCAATACCGGAAAGTCTGGCAGCTTCTGCATTTCCGCCCATTGCGTAATAGCTTCTTCCAAGTGTTGTTTTTGAAAGAACAAAGTTATATACCAAAAGAATAACAGCCAGCCAGATTACAATGTAAGGAAGACCTACATAAGTCGCAAGTTTATAGGTATAAGTCAAAACAACTGCACAGATAATCACACATTTTGCAATCATACTGCCAAGCGGTGCTACTTCATAATTCTTCTTGATACGTACCCTTCGGTTGTTTATCTGCGAAGCAACGAAAATAATGCAGGCAATAATACCGGTAAGCATACAGATGATCTTGACATTACCTACCTGTATATCAGGGAGACTTCCATTGAATACTTTTACGAAACTCGGAGGAATCGGTGCAACCGTAAGACCTTTGAGAATCGCCGTACTTAATCCGCGGAAAGAAAGGAATCCTGCGAGTGTTACAATCCACGGCGGGATATTCATGTAGGCAATCCAGAATCCCTGCCACAGACCGACAACAATACCAATCAATATCATAACAAGGATTGCCAAAGGAATCGGCAGTTTCATTGTTACCATGATTGTTGCTCCCACGGAGCCTACCAATGCTACAAGAGAACCTACTGAGAGGTCAATATTACCTCCGGTCAGCATACAGATCAGCATACCGGTTCCCAAAAAGAACAAATATGCATTCTGCGCAATCAGGTTATTGAAGTTTGCAGGCAAAAGCATCTTTCCCTGAGTCTGAATGGAAAAGAATATAATCACCAGAAGCAACGCGATAACCATTGCATTATTTCTTATTCCGTCTACTACTTTCTTCATGTTATACCTCCTATGCTCCTTTACCGGATTTCAAAATCTGTGCCATAATCAATTCCTGTGTTACCTCTTCTCCGCTCAGTT
>CALYSH010000226.1 GCA_945485625.1 uncultured Lachnospiraceae bacterium
GGTGTTATGGGAAAGGGATTCCGGCTGATATGAAATACAGGCAGATTGAAGAGGCTTTGTTTATAGACCGGCCCAATCGGTTTATCGCCCATGTGCTCCGGGACGGAGTGGAGGAAACAGTGCATGTGAAGAACACCGGCAGGTGTAAGGAGCTGCTGCTTCCGGGAGCGAAGGTCTATCTGGAGAAGGGGGATAATCCGAAACGGACCACCGCTTTTGATTTGGTGGCGGTTCAAAAAGGAAATAGACTTGTGAATATGGATTCTCAGGCGCCAAATAAGGTGGTAGAGGAGTGGCTTTACAAAAAAGAACTCTTTCACGACCTTATTTTCGTGTGTCCGGAAAAAACCTATGGGGAGTCCCGGTTTGATTTCTACGTGGAAACAAAAAATGAGAAGGTGTTTATTGAGGTGAAGGGTGTCACCAGGGAGCAGGACGGCATAGTGTGTTTCCCGGATGCTCCCTCTGAGCGTGCCATCAAGCATCTTCGGGAGCTGATGAGGGCAAAGAAGGAGGGGTATCGCGCCATTGTATTGTTTGTGATTCAGATGGAGGATGTCCGGTACTTTACTCCTGATGTGGAGAGGCATCCGGCCTTTGGAGATGTGCTGCAGGAAGCACATGCAGCCGGTGTGGAGGTGCTTGCCTATGATTGCAGAGTGGCTCCGGACCAACTGTGTCTCCATCAACCGGTACCGGTATCCCCGGATGGGTCAGAGCCCGGAAAGAATAAAGAGATTTTTAAGAATTCTGAAGATTTTCTTAAGGAAATTGTGGAACCTCTTCAGATATGGTATAGTGAGTATAAGCGTGACCTTCCCTGGAGGAATGAGGTATCTCCTTATCGGGTGTGGGTGTCAGAGATTATGCTGCAGCAGACCCGCGTGGAGGCGGTGAAGCCTTATTTTGCAAGGTTTTTAAAGGCTCTTCCGAATATCAGGGCTTTAGCGGAAGCACCGGAAGAAGAGCTTCTGAAGCTTTGGGAGGGCTTAGGGTATTATAGCAGGGCGAAAAATCTGCAGGCGGCAGCCAGAGAGATTGTGGAGAAGTATGGCGGAGAGATGCCCGGGGACTATGAGAAGATATTGGGCTTAAAAGGAATCGGAAGCTATACCGCAGGAGCCATTTCCTCCATTGCCTTTGAATTGCCTTACCCCGCAGTGGACGGCAATGTGCTGCGGGTCCTCTCCAGAATCCGTATGGATGACAGGAGAATCGATGACGCGAAGGTAAAGAGCGCTGTGGAGAAGGAATTGTTGCCTGTGATGCCAAAGAGCCGGCCGGGGGATTTGAATCAGGCCCTGATGGAGCTGGGGGCCTGTGTATGTCTTCCCAACGGAGCACCAAGGTGTGAGGAATGCCCTGTGTCTCATCTTTGTCTGGCGTACCAGACCGGTACCTGGGCAGAGTATCCCAGAAAGGGAAAGGGGAAACCCAGACGGGTGGAGCAGAAAACCGTTCTGGTCATCCGGGATGAGCAGAAGGCTGCAATACATAAAAGAGCTGCCAAGGGATTGCTGGCGGGTATGTATGAGCTTCCTTGGGTGGAGGGCCATTTGAGTCCGGAGGAGGTGATTGAGTACCTTGCGGGCATGGGGCTTCGTACCATTCGAATTGAGGCCTTACGGGACGCGAAGCATATCTTCAGTCATATTGAGTGGCATATGAAGGGCTATATGGTTCGTGTGGATGAGCTGGATCCGGAGAAGGAGAAGCAAAAAAATGACTGGGTGTATACGGACCCGGACGAAATAGAAAGAAAGTATCCCATACCCTCTGCTTTTGAAGCGTATACGGGGTATTTGAATATGCAATTGGGAAGTAAAAGAGTGAAAGGTGAAAAGGTGGATTCGTTATGAAACTGTTGTCAATTGCCATTCCCTGTTATAATTCGGAAGGGTATATGAGAAATTGTATTGAGTCGCTTCTGATTGGCGGTGAGGATGTGGAGATTCTTGTGGTGGACGATGGCTCCACAAAGGACCGTACTGCGGAAATTGCAGACGAATATGCAGCAAAGTACCCTGCCATTGTGAAGGCGATTCATAAAGAAAACGGAGGACACGGCTCAGCGGTAAACACCGGAATTGACAATGCCACCGGTTTGTATTTTAAGGTCGTGGACAGCGATGACTGGGTAAAGAAGGAGGCATATCTGCAGATTCTGGATAAGCTGCGCGAGCTGGCCGGAGGAAATCAGGTTCTGGATATGCTGGTGAGTAATTATGTATACGAAAAAGAAGGGGAGAAGCATAAGAAAGTGATTCATTATCATCATATTCTTCCCACAGACACCATTTTTACATGGAAGGATTGTAATCACTTTACCAAGGGACATTATATCCTGATGCATTCGGTTATCTTCCGCACCAAGCTCTTAAAGGATTGCCATCTGCGTCTGCCGGAGCATACCTTCTATGTGGACAATCTGTATGTATTTGAGCCCCTGCCTTTTGTGAAGAACATGTATTACCTGGATGTGAATTTTTATCGCTATTATATAGGAAGAGTAGATCAGTCTGTGAATGAGCAGGTTATGATCGGACGAATCGACCAACAGCTTCTGGTAAATCGTCTGATGATTGATTATCTGACCGAGAATAAGGGAGAAGTCATGAAAAACAAGCGTCTGTATCAGTACATGCGCAACTACCTGGAAATCATTATGACAATATCCTCAGCACTGGCACTTCGTTCCGGAAGCGAGGAAAACCTGGAGAAAAAGCAGAAGCTTTGGCAGTATCTGAAGGAGAAGGACAGAACCCTTTATTACTGGATGCGACGGGGCATTATGGGAGAAGCCATGAATCTTCCCGGGAAGCTGGGACGCAGCATTGCGGTAGAGTCCTACAAGGTCTGCCAGAAGATATTCAAATTCAATTAATGGAATGAAAAAACTCAGCCTCAAGGATTGAAGCTGAGTTTTATTTTGCTCTTCATTACCACCAGGAAGTCACGGCGGTATACAAATACATACATGACAGCTGCCATAACAAAGGCGGTCAGCACATCAAACATGGAATGCTGTTTGATAAGTACGGTGGAACAGATAATGGATATCGCTAACAGAAGAGAAGCATACCGGATCAGCGGCTTGTTTGCGAAGTCCTTGCTCTTCATGATTGCGAAGTGTGCACCCAGGGAATTGTAAACGTGAATGCTTGGCCACAAATTGGTGGGTGTATCCGTTGCCCACAAGCCGGCGATAACGCGGGTGAAAATATTGTCTCTGGGCATCTGGCTTAAGCGGAGCTGGTGCATGTTGGGCCAGATGGTGGAAATCACCAGGAAGATGGTCATTCCGGTAAATAAAAACATCAGTGCCTGGTAGTATTCCGTGCGGTCGTGGAAAAAGAAGTAGATGACCACGATGGA
>CALYSH010000227.1 GCA_945485625.1 uncultured Lachnospiraceae bacterium
ATTTGGAATATAATATATAGGCGTGTAATTCTGAATTTTTTTAGTTAACTGGATTACACGCCTTTTATAGTTATTTTTTGGATACTTACATAGAAAGGTTTTGAAGGAACAATGAGAAATTTAACCGAAATCAGATGGCATGGTAGAGGTGGACAGGGCGCAAAGACTGCGGCGCTTCTTCTGGCGGATGTTGCATTCAATATGGGAAAGCATGTACAGGGCTTCCCGGAGTACGGCCCGGAGCGTATGGGTGCGCCGATTACCGCATATGACAGAATCAGCGATTCCCCCATTCGTGTGCATTCCAATATCTATGAGCCGGATTATGTGGTAGTAGTGGATGATACCCTGTTACATACCGTGGATGTAACGGCAGGATTGAAGAAGGATGGGGCAATTCTGGTGAATACCACTCAGTCCAAGGAGGAGATTATTCCTTTGCTGAATGGGTATGAGGGAAAGGTGTTTGTGATTAACGCAAGAGAGGTCTGCATGCAGACTTTGGGCAAATACTTTCCCAATATGCCGCTTCTGGCAGCAATTGTGAAGGTGTCCGGCGTAATGGACGAGCAGTTGTTCTTAGAGGAGATGGAAGGCTCCCTGCAGCATAAATTTGCGAAGAAACCGGAAGTCTTGGAAGGAAACAGACAGGCCCTCAGAATGGCTCTGAAGGAGGTACACTAATGGCAGCTTTTGATGCAAAGAATATTAATGAACAGACCAATTGGCAGAATCTGACCGAAGGACTTCAGATTCATGAGGCAGCAACCTCGAAAATGTTTCAGACCGGCGAGTGGAGAACCAACACCCCTGTAATGAACTGGGAAAAGTGCAAGCAGTGCCTGCTTTGTGTTCCCTATTGTCCGGACAGTTGTATTCCGGTAAAGGACGGAAAGCGGGTAGGATTTGATTATGATCATTGTAAGGGCTGCGGCATTTGTGTAAAGGCGTGCCCCTTCGGTGCAATCAGTATGAAGGAGGGCAAATAAATGGCAATTAAGGAAAGAATGTCCGGCAACGAGGCGGTTGCCCGTGCCATCAAACAGATTAACCCGGATGTAATGCCTGCATTCCCCATTACTCCTTCTACCGAGATTCCCCAGTTTGTGTCCAATATGATTTCCAACGGGGAAATCGATACGGAATTTATTCCCGTAGAGAGTGAGCACAGCTCCATGAGTGCGGCCATCGGTTCCGAAGCCGCCGGTGCGCGTACTTTGACAGCGACTTCCTCCTGCGGACTGGCATTTATGTGGGAGGTACTGTATGTAGCTGCTTCCAACAGACTGCCCATTATGATGGAGGTGGTAAACCGTGCTTTGTCCGGTCCCATCAACATTAACGCTGAGCATTCCGACAGTATGGGTGCAAGAGATTCCGGCTGGCTACAGATTTATGCTGAGAACAATCAGGAGGCTTATGACAATACCATTCAGGCCTATCGTATTGCGGAGCATAAGGATGTGAAGCTTCCCATCATGGTTTGTCAGGACGGATTTATTACCAGTCATGCGGTAGAAAATATTACTTTGATTGAGGACGAACCGGTAAAGAAGTTCGTGGGTACCTATGAGCCGGAGCATTACCTGTTGAAGGAGGATGAGACCATGGCCGTGGGTCCCTATGCAATCTCACCTTATTGCATGGAGGCAAAGAGAGCACAGGCAGAGGGCATGCGTGCCGCCAAGCAGGTCATCCTGGATGTGGCAAAGGAATTTGAAGCAATTTCCGGCAGAAGGTATGGCTTCTTTGAGGAATATTGCCTGGAGGATGCCGAGCTGGTGCTGGTTGCCATCGGATCCGTATGCGGAACCATCAAGGATGCCATTGATCAGCTCCGTGAGCAGGGCTGCAGGGTTGGTCTGCTGAAGGTAAGAGTTTTTCGTCCCTTCCCCGGGGAGGAGATGGCTGCGGCATTGAAGAATGCAAAGGCGATTGCCATTATGGATCGCTGTGAAGGCTATAATGCCACGGGAGGACCTCTGGGCGCAGAACTCACTGCTGCATTGTTCCGTGCGAAATCCACTGCAGAGGTGGTAAACATTATTTACGGTCTGTCCGGTCGTGACGTAAAGGTTTCGGATGTGGTAAGAGTGTATGAGAAGCTTGAGAAGCTTTCTAAGGGTAGAAATGAATTTGGAGAGTATCCTTATTTGGGACTTCGAAGCGAAGACGCAAATGATTGTGTATAAGAGTTGGAGGAATAGATATGCAACAGGCTACAGGCTTTGATTTTAAAGAAATACAGTCCAGGGAAGAGCATCTGGCCCCCGGCCACCGTATGTGTGCGGGCTGCGGCGGTACCATTGCGGTAAGAAACGTTCTGAAGGCACTTCATCCCGGAGATAAGGCTGTCATCGGCAATGCCACAGGATGCCTTGAGGTTTCTTCTTATATGTACCCTTATACTGCTTATGAGGACAGTTACATTCACAATGCCTTTGAGAATGCCGGCGCAACCATGTCCGGTGTGGAAACCGCTTATCATGCTTTGAAGAAGCGCGGTAAGATAAAAGAGGATTATAAGTTCATTACCTTCGGCGGAGACGGCGGTACCTATGATATCGGTCTTCAGTCCTTATCCGGAGCCATGGAGAGAGGACATGATATGGTGTATGTGTGCTATGATAACGGTGCTTACATGAATACCGGTGTGCAGCGTTCCTCTGCTACGCCCATGTATGCGGACACCACCACCACCCCTGCAGGAAAGGTATCCGACGGTAAGCCCCAGACCCGTAAGGATCTGGCTGCGGTGATTGCGGCTCACAATATTCCTTATGTGGCCCAGACCACCTTCATCGGAAATATGAAGGACCTTTATGTGAAGTCTGAGAGGGCAATATATACCCCCGGTGCAGCCTTCTTAAATATCCTGGCTCCCTGTCCCAGAGGCTGGAGATACGATGCACCGGATATCATCGAGCTTTGCAAGCTGGCAGTGGAGACCTGCTACTGGCCTCTGTTTGAGGTGATTGACGGAAAGTGGATTTTAAGCTACAAGCCCAAGAACAAGCTGCCTTTGGAGGATTTCCTGGTAAAGCAGGGCAGATTTAAGCATCTGTTCAAGCCCGGCAATGAAAATCTCCTGGAAGCATTCCAGAATGAGGTGGACAGAAGATGGGAAGAGCTCCTGTCACGCTGCGGCGAATAAAACGGATTACACGTTTTTTAACTTTTTTCGGTAAAAATTTCCGAAAAAGAATGCTACTTTTCAGTTGTATTTTGGATGGGAAATTGATATAATAAAAACAACCTGAGATGCACGATAACTCCTGTTTTATTTGAACCTACATTTACTTTTATGGGATTCCTATATTGCCAAGTGGCTGTCAAGCCCTCACTCGCCTGCGAGGATTGGA
>CALYSH010000228.1 GCA_945485625.1 uncultured Lachnospiraceae bacterium
ACGATTATGGCTACCGTATCTTTCGTGAGCCGGCGATGACTCAGGGGGAGGGGAAAACAATTACGGTTGACATTCCGGAGGGGATGTCACCGGTTGCCATGGGAAAATTGTTTGAAAGCAAAGGACTTGTCCGGGACAGCAGATTGTTTGTACTTCAGTATTTCTGCTCCGAATACAGAAAAGATTTAAAGCCCGGTATTTATGAGCTGAATACCTCCATGGTAGTCGAGGAGATGTTTGAAGCGATGACAGAAACTCCTGAGGAGGAGAAGGACTCATGATTATAGAGGAAAGAATGTCTGTTTTTATCGATTCATTGGATAAAGGCAACACTCCCTTTTTGGATACAATTGAAAAAGAAGCCAGGGAAACGCAGGTTCCCATTATCCGAAAGTCCATGCAGGGGCTGATGAAGTTTCTTCTGGCGTACGCAAAGCCGAGTAACGTCCTGGAGGTGGGGACCGCTATCGGCTTTTCTGCGTTGTTAATGAGCGAATATGCACCGAAGGATTGTCACATTACTACCATTGAGAAATATGAGAAACGTATTCCGATTGCCAGGGAGAATTTCAAAAGAGCCGGGAAGGAAGAGCAGATTACCCTGCTGGAAGGGGATGCCACGGAGATTTTGAAGGAAATGGCAGCCGGAGAGGAGGTTCCCTGCTTTGACTTTATCTTTATGGATGCGGCAAAGGGACAGTACATTCATTTCCTGCCGGATATTTTGAAGCTGCTTGCCCCCGGAGGCCTGTTGATTTCGGACAATGTGCTGCAGGATGGGGATGTGGTGGAATCCCGGTTTGCAGTCACCAGGCGAAACCGCACCATACATGCCAGAATGCGGGATTACCTGTATGAATTAAAGCACCATCCTGAGCTGGAGACCGTGATTTTACCGGTGGGGGACGGAGTGACCTTAAGTACGAAAAAGGTACAGGAGTAAATGAATGAATATGGAACAGAGAAAAAGAACAAAGCCCGAGCTTTTGATCCCGGCCAGCAGTCCGGAGGTGCTGGAGACGGCAGTGGTGTTCGGTGCAGATGCAGTATATATTGGTGGTGGGGCCTTCGGGCTTCGTGCCAAAGCGAAGAATTTTACCATGGAGGAGATGGCAAGGGAGATTGCCTTTGCCCACATCCATGGAGTAAAGGTATATGTGACCGCCAATATTCTGGCTCACAATGATGATCTGGAGGGCGCAGAAGAATATTTCCGGGAGCTGAAGAATATGAAGCCGGACCCGCCGGATGCACTGATTATTTCCGATCCGGGTATGTTTCAGATTGCCAGGGAGGTGTGGCCGGAGGTGGAGATTCATATATCCACCCAGGCGAACAACACCAACTACCGCACCTATCAGTTCTGGTGGCAGCAGGGGGCGAAGCGCGTGGTATCCGCCAGAGAGCTTTCCTTAAAGGAAATCAAGGAAATCCGCGCTCATATCCCGGAGGAAATGGAGATTGAAAGCTTTATTCACGGAGCCATGTGTATTTCCTATTCCGGCAGGTGCCTTTTGAGCAATTATTTCACGGGACGGGACGCCAATCAGGGAGCCTGCACCCACCCCTGCCGCTGGAAGTATGCCGTGGTGGAGGAGAAACGCCCGGGGGAGTATCTGCCGGTCTATGAAAACGAGCGGGGAACCTACATTTTTAACTCCAAGGATCTGTGCATGATTGAGCATATCCCGGAGCTGGTGGAGGCAGGGATTGACAGCTTCAAGATTGAAGGACGCATGAAGACTGCCCTGTATGTGGCTACGGTGGCCAGAACCTATCGCAGGGCCATTGATGATTTCTTCGAGGATCCGGAAGCGTACCGACAGAATCTTCCAAAGTATCGTGAGGAAATTGCCCAGTGTACGTACCGGCAGTTTACAACAGGCTTTTACTTCGGAAGGCCGGATGAGAATACTCAGATTTATGACAACAATACCTATGTGAATGAATATACTTACCTTGGAATCGTGGAAGAGGTATCCAATGAAGAGCTTGTGCGGATTACCCAGAGAAACAAGTTCTGTGTGGGGGACGTAATCGAAATCATGAAGCCGGATGGCAGAAACATTCCGGTAAAGGTGGAAGCAATGTACAATGAGCAGATGGAAGCTGTGGACAGCGCACCCCACCCTAAGCAGACCCTGTGGATTAAATTATCCCTGACACCTAAGGTATCCGATTTATTACGTGTTGCCTGCAAGGAGACCGGACCCTCCTAAAATCTCCCGTTTCGGAATTGTGTTCTTTCTGTCAAATTTGCATATTTCTCGTCGGATGCGCTCCCGCTCCAGCGGTCACGTAACGGTACTAAGGTCCGCTCGCCAAAGCAAACCGAGCTTCGCTCCGAGAAACGTCACGTTGAACATTCGTGACGTTTGGTTTGCGACCTTAGGCTCCGTCGAGAAAATGCAAATTTTTCCGAAACACAATTCCGGAACAGGAGTTAAAAAAAGCTTGCAATTCATGGCAATTTCGGGTATTGTAGAGCATATTTTAGAATTGTGGAAGCATGTGATTTTGGCATGATTGTTTGAAAGATACGAAAAGAAAGAGAAAGGAATTTGGTGGAATGAGCGAGATGATGAATGTGGAAGAGCTGTTCGCCGGCAAGGTATTTACGCTTGGCAGAATGAAGGAGCGCCTGCCAAAGGGAACCTTTAAGGAAGTAAAGCACATTATGGATGAGGGCGGTGAGCTGTCCAAGGAAGCGGCGGATGTTGTGGCAAAGGCCATGAAGGACTGGGCTGTGGAGAACGGCGCAACCCATTATACGCACTGGTTCCAGCCCCTGACCGGAATCACCGCAGAAAAGCATGATTCCTTTGTTACCCATCCGGATGAAACCGGTAAGATGATTATGGAGTTTTCCGGAAAAGAGCTGATCAAGGGTGAGCCCGATGCCTCCTCCTTCCCCTCCGGCGGCCTTCGTGCCACCTTCGAGGCCAGAGGATATACCACCTGGGATATTACCTCCCCTGCATTTATTAAGGAAACCGCTACCGGCCCCACCCTGTGCATTCCTACGGCCTTCTGTTCTTATACCGGTGAATCCCTGGATAAGAAGACTCCCCTGCTTCGTTCCATGGAAGCGTTGAGTAAGCAGGCCATCCGTATTGTCCGTCTGTTCGGCAATACCGAGGCAAAGAAAGCATTGCCTTCCGTAGGCGCAGAGCAGGAATATTTCCTGGTGGATGCCAAGAAGGCACTTCAGAGAGAGGATATTATTTTTGCAGGAAGAACCCTGTTTGGCGCACCTGCACCTAAGGGTCAGGAAATGGATGATCATTACTTCGGTGTCATCCGGGAGCGCGTGGGCGGATTTATGCATGATGTAAACATAGAGCTCTGGAAGCTGGGGGT
>CALYSH010000229.1 GCA_945485625.1 uncultured Lachnospiraceae bacterium
CTTTTTCTTTTCTCCCGGAATATGATAAAGTAATAGAAACGATTACGTTTTCCCGAAACGACTTTTATGGAACAGAAAGAGGGCAGAAATGACTTCGGAGTATACAAAGGCAGAGAAAAAGCGAATATGGATTGTACTGCTTTTATGCTTAGCGGTGGTATTGCTGTTCTTCCTGAGTCTGATGGTGGGATCTTCCGGTATGTCTGTATCGGACTGCCTGCAGGCATTGATGAAGCAGGGATCCGCTGTGAACAACCGTATTCTCTGGAATATCCGGATTCCCAGGGCGTTGGCTGCAGTCATTGCAGGCGCAGGACTCGCCATGTCCGGTCTGGTGATGCAGACCGGACTAAATAATTCTATGGCATCCCCATCTACTCTTGGTGTGACCAATGCGGCGGTTTTTGGGGCAAATCTGTCCATCATCGTATTTGCCGGGGGATTCTTGACCACGGGGAATAACTTTCACAATTTTGATACAGCGGCAAATCCCTATGCCACAAGTCTGATGGCCTTTCTGTTTTCACTCCTCTCTGTCCTGATGATTCTGGGCTTGTGTTCCCTTCGATCCTTTTCTCCAAATGTGGTGGTGCTGGCAGGAATTGCCATGGGGTCCCTGTGGACGGCGGCAACAACCATCCTGCAGTTTTACGCCACGGATGTGGGACTGTCTGCGGCGGTGATATGGAATTTCGGAGATTTAGGGCGGGCAACCTACCGAACGGACGGGATCATGGCCGCTACGGTGGCGCTTGGATTTGTATTCTTTTATGGAATGCGCTGGATATACAATGCGCTTCTTAGCGGAGATATTACGGCCGGAACCATGGGGATTTCTGTCGGTACGATACGCTTCCTGGCGCTGCTGGTATCCGCCATTGTCACGGCGGTGTGTGTGTCCTTCCTGGGGATTATCGGCTTTGTAGGCATTATCTGCCCTCATATTGTGAAGCGTTTGTGGGGACAGGACCATCGTCTGACCATACCGGCGTCGGCGTTAACCGGCAGTATCCTGCTTCTTTTGGCAGATACCTTTGCACGCAGCTTAGGGAACGGCTCCGCACTTCCGGTAGGAGCCATTACCTCGGCATTGGGCGGTCCCTTTTTCCTGCTATTGATTTTCTCGGGAAGGGGGCGCGGCAAATGTTAACAATAGAGCATCTAAGCTTTGGGTACCGCAGGAAAGATAACCCGGTGCTGCGTGATATCAATCTGACACTGGAGCAAGGCGAAATCGGGGTGCTTCTGGGGAGAAACGGTACCGGAAAGACCACCCTGTTTCAAAACATTCTTGGGCTTCATAAGCCCTTTGGCGGGAGAATCACCCTGGATGGTGAGGATTTGGTGCATATGTCCCGCAGAAAACGGGCCGGCCGGATTGCTTATGTGCCCCAGAGCATTCAGTTTGGGGAATTGACCGTATTTGACTCCATCCTGATGGGGCGGATTTCCTATTTTGGAGTGGTCGCTACGAAGGAAGACTATCGAATGGTGGAAAAGGTCATGAAGGACATGGAGCTGGAGGATCTGGCACTTCGCAATGCGGAGGAGTTATCCGGAGGGGAAAAGCAGAAGGTAGCCATTGCCCGTGCCCTGGTTCAGCAGCCGAAGCTTTTGATTCTGGACGAACCCACCGGCAATCTGGATCTGGCCAATGAACAGCTGATTCTGAAGGAGGCGAGGATCCTGGCAGAAGAACAGAAAATCAGTGTGCTTTGCTCGTTGCACGATATCAACCAGGCACTTGCCTTTGGAGACCGTTTCTTTCTAATGAAGGATGGTGTCATCCGGTATCAGGGAGACTCGGACTGCATTACGGAGGCAGTCATGAAGGATGTGTTTGATGTGGAAGTAGAAATGATGAAATATAAAGGGAAAACATTTATTTTGGGAGGAAACGTATGAAAAGATTTGTCTCTTTGTTGATTGCAGTAACATTGCTGATGGGGGTGGCAGGCTGCGGAAACAAGCCAATGTCTCAGGAGAGTGAGCCTTCGGGCACTGCCACAGAAGAAACCTCTGTACCGGAAGGAAGCACTGCAGAGCAGGGTTCCGCAGATGAACTGAGTGAGGTGGTGATCACGGACCTGATTGGCCGTGAAGTAAAGGTAGTACCGGGGAGCTATAAGCGTGTGGTCTGTGTGGGTGCAGGTTCCCTGCGCATGTTTACTTATGTCTGTGATGTGTCTCTTCTTTGCGGCGTGGAGGATATTGATAATCTGTCCCTTTCCGAACGGCCGAAAATGTTTGACGGAGTGGCCAGGCCATACGTGATGGCGTTTGGAGAACAGTTCCGGAATCTGCCCTCCTGCGGCGTGGGCGGTCCCATGGCACAGACTGCTGAGGCGGAGAAGATTCTGCTCTGCAATCCGGACATTGTGATTTCCGAGTTTGGGGATGTGGAAAAGGAGGATGCCCTGCAGGAGCAGCTGGGCGTGCCGGTGATTACCTTAAAGTCCGGAGCACAGGGCGTATTTGACGAGTCCTTCGGGAAATCCATCCGGCTCTTAGGTCTTCTGTTCGGGCAGCAGGAGCGCGCAGAGCAATTGATGAGTTATGTGGAGGCACAGAGGAAGGAAATCTCCCGTAGAACCGCCAATGTGGCGGAAGCAGAAAAGCCCAATGTCTATGTGTGCGGTCTGGGGAACTGGGGCACCACCAACCATCTGATGACAGCGGAGAAGTACATTTCCCTCCAGGTGGCGAATGTTAAGAACGTACTGGAGGATACCGGAGCAAAGGGAGTCCAGCCCATTGAGGAGGAGAAGTTTGTGGCAATCGGCGAGAAGACCGACATCATGATCATGGATGCAGCTGCCATTAAGAACATCAAGCCCCTGTACAAGGAGGACCCCACCATGTTTGACACCAACAAAGCATGGCAGAACGGGGAGGTATACCTGGAAATGGCCTATAATGCCTATTATACCAACTATGAAATTGTCCTGGCCAACACCTGGTACATCGCAAAGACGGTGTATCCGGAGCTCTTTGCGGACGTGGACATGACGGAGAAACTGAATGAGATTACAAAGGAATTCCTGGGAAAAGAGATGGCAGAGGAAATCTTTGCCTGCCCTACCAGCTTTGGAGGGTACCAGAAGGTGGAGACGGAGGAGTTTTTGAAGTAAGCGGGAAGGTTTCGGAAAACACACCCCCAAAAACCAGGGAAAAAAGAATCTGGGGGTGTGAAGAGGGAGAATAGCCGGAAAACAGCACTGATAGTTTTTTTTGCTGAAGCAATGACTTTGTGATAATATAGTAGAATAAAAAGTGTTCTTGTGAATACATTCCGTTGGGAAAATGAAAAGAAATCAGGTGAAACATATGATGAACGAAGAAATCATTACTTTACTG
>CALYSH010000230.1 GCA_945485625.1 uncultured Lachnospiraceae bacterium
CGGCTCTTGCTCTTCTTCATCTGCAAAGAGAACAAACTCATCATCCCAGCTGGCCTGTTTACGCAGCTCCTCCTGCATATGGGAAAGCGCCTTCTGCTCCTGCACTTCAATACGACCGGCGATTTCCTCCAACCGTTCCTCTGGCACACCATATGCACTGAGGGACGCACGGTTGTAATCCTCTGACCCAAATCCGGCCCAATTCGGCACAGCAGTCACAAAGCCGCCAAGTACACCCTCACGATGCACCTTAAGGGCTGGCAGTCCGTACCGCCAACCCGGATGGCTTGCTCTCAGCATTTTCTGCACAATCAGGAAATCCGCTGGGGACACAATCGCCTCGTGCTGATTAATCGCATAATACTGAGGGAGCTTATTCTTGTTCGCTACCGACTTGTGCGTCAGATAGTCAGGGGTATATGTTTTCTGCGCCAGCACTTCACCGCACCGCCGCTCGTTCTTCAGGACATTCCGGACAGAGTTTGCCGTCCATTTTACTTCGCCGCCTTTCGTGCGGCCATCCTTATATTTATGTACATGGGTTTTCCTCTGAAGCATAACCAGCACTTCCGCTATGGTCTCCAGCGGGATGGATGCCAGGTACATCATGAAGATCAATTGGACAGTCTTTGCCTCCTCCGGGTTTACAGCAATCTCATTCACACCCACCCGGTCATATCCCAGCAGGTCAGGCTTCATAAACATACCCTGTTCAAAACGCTGCTTGTAGGAAGCGTTCATGGCTTCCGATTTTTTGTGGGACTCCTCCTGCGCAACCAGAGACAAAATCTGGATGGTGAAGTCCATGTTCTCGCCCAGGGTATACATATTCTCTGTTTCAAACAGAATACCCACGGGGTGCTCCAGATTACGAAGCTCCTTCACGATATTCATGCAATCCATCAGATTTCGGCTCAATCGGGACAGGTTCTTGACAACGATGATGTCGAACTTACCCGCTCTGGCATCCTCCAGCATTTGAAGCAGACCTATGCGGTGGGTGGTGTTGGTTGCGCTGATGCCCTCATCAGAGTACATGGCAACAAGGGTCCACTCCGGCTTTTTCCGAACGTATTTCAGATAGTATTTCCGCTGTAGTTCAAAAGAGGTTGTTTGCTGAATCCCATCCGTGGAGACCCGGCAGTATACCGCCACACGCTGCTTTTTGTGGCTGTCAAACAGACTGGGTACCGGGGCAGCAGGAATCACCGTGACTTTACTCAAGTCACGATCCCTGCTATAGTTCTGCCTGATCGTATCCTTGTTGTACGCCTCGTTTGTCTGAACTTCCGCGCCCTGCCGAATGGTTCTCAGACCGTCACTGAGCCGCGGAGTGCCCCTGTCTCCCATCTAAAACACCGTCCTACTCACTGAGCACTTCTTCGTACTCATCTAATGCAATCATAACCGTATGTTCATCCAGCAAAACGCCGCCAAAGCGCAGGGATACAGAGTCAGGAGCCACTCCAATTACAGAGGCCAGATACTGCATCAGGATTTTTGCATAGATATAGAATTCCTCGTCCCGCTTTTCCTGTCGGTAAAATAGCTTAAAAGCGTCTTTATCTCTGTCGCAAGATTGTATGTACAACAGCCTCTCCTTGGAATCAATGAACAAGTGGACATACTTTGGATTCCCGAGTTCACTGATCGTGCGGTTTCTGAAACGAATGCGATCTCTTCGGAAGTAAAGAGAGATTCCAATATCCGCGCTCATTCCCGCACCTCCTTACTTTAGCGTTCGCTGCCCGTTAAATGCCTCCGCTGTAAATGGCTCCAGATCTTCCACGCGGGGAATCACCACCCGACTGGCGTGTTCGGAATACTTTGGTCCAAAGGAACCATCCTCCCAGTCCTTAGGGAGCCGCTCTTTTTTAATTGGTTTCGGAACCTTGCGACCTTCTGCTTTTGCCTGCTCCCAGCTGGCCTGTTCTTCATCGTTTAGCTGCCGGAGTTCCTCTGCGTCCAGTTCATCGTCCGATACGCCCGCCGCTTTTCTCGCCTTGGCAGTTAGCGCATAGCACTCATATTCATTCAGCTCAAAAACAAACAGCAGCTCATCCTCATCATCTTCCTGAAGGGCGGGGGTCCCGCACACCTTGTAGTAGTACCCCCTGCTCCAGCCCATCATTTGATAGAGTCTGAAGCAGAAAGGTCTGCCTGTGATCTTCTTGCTCTTTCGGATTCCCTCTTTTTCGTTACACCATCGCTGACCATCCTTGTCATCCTCTTCACAGGCCCGGATGATCAGTAGTTTCTGCTTTCTGTCAATAAAAAAATGGATGTAGTATGTGTCCAGCATCTTGGAAATACAGGAATTGTTGAAAATAACACCATCGGGACGAATCGTAACCATCGCCTCTTTGATATGAGACAGATACTGCCTGCGCACGATTTCCGCACCATTCAGACTCACACGTTTCAGCTCATCCTTCGGTACGCCAAGGAGCAATTCATCAATTCTCCGTTTTCTTCTCCTGAGAGGTTTCTTCGGTTCGCTTTCTTCAAAACCACTCAGCGTGCTCTGCTGGTAACTATCATCCATTTCCATGTCCTCCTGTCGAAGAATTGCCTTGGATGGCTCAATAGATTTTGGGAGATCAACCCTCAACT
Source organism: uncultured Lachnospiraceae bacterium (assembly GCA_945485625.1). Classification (GTDB taxonomy): domain Bacteria; phylum Bacillota; class Clostridia; order Lachnospirales; family Lachnospiraceae; genus Acetatifactor. The sequence continues at coordinate 2,614 of CALYSH010000230.1, forward strand.
TCCAAAACTGCGCGAGTTTCATCAAGGTGCCAATACCAAACACTACCCTTTTTTACTGAATTAACACCAATTGCTTTTCCTGCTGCGCGTGTCGTTCTTTCGCTGATTCCTACCTGCTCCATCTTACAGATTATATTTGCGCTGGGAATGTCCTGAATCGACAATATTGAGCGCAACAGTTTTTCTGCCCGTTTCTTCTTGCCGGAACCCTTTTGAAATACTGCACTGCTATCCGTTTTTTCGCATACACCTATCCATCGGAATCCCAGTTCTTTTTCCATAATAAATCCTATTGGATGCCCTTCCGGAGCCAAGCTGGATTTAATCGGGTACATATATCGGATAGAGGTGTCTTCCTCATCGCGTACAATCATCAGAATACTCCTGGCGATTGCAGCAAAATCAATGCTCCCCAATCCGCGATAAATTGCCTTTCCACTTCCAGCTTTATTCATATGGCTGATCAAAACCACAGCACATCCGCATTCCTCTGCCATTGCCGCGAGGTTTCGCATTACCTCACGCACTTTTTGGGCGCTCTGCATATCACAGTCCGGTGGGATAAAAGCCTGAATAGGATCAAGAATCAACATCCTCGCCCCTGTAATTTGGAGCACATTTCTGATTCGAGCGTCATCCAGTGTGAGGTTGCGTTCAGGGTCATTGATAAAAGCCACGCTTGTGCAATCTGCACCGGCCGCCAAAAGACGAGGCTTTATCGTGTGCTCCATAGAGTGTTCGTC